>JAJQDF010000116.1 GCA_021202325.1 Clostridiales bacterium
CAAATGTTCAGCCCCACTCAGGAAGCCAGGCAAATTTAGGCGTTTACTTCGCAGTACTTAAACCCGGCGACACAATTCTCGGTATGAACTTAAGCCACGGCGGACACCTTTCACATGGTTCTCCGGTAAATATTTCAGGTAAATATTTTAACGTAGTGCCCTACGGTGTAAACGAGGACGGCTTCATCGACTATGATGAGTTTGAAAGAATTGCCAAGGAATGCCAGCCCAAGCTTATTGTAGCCGGTGCCAGCGCATATGCCCGTACAATCGACTTCGAGAGAATGTCTAAGGTTGCTAAGGAAGTCGGCGCATATTTCATGGTAGATATCGCCCACATAGCAGGTCTTGTTGCCACAGGACTTCATCCTTCACCCGTACCTTATGCAGATTTCGTTACAACAACAACACATAAGACACTCAGAGGCCCCAGAGGCGGTATGATTATGTGCAAGGAAGAGCATGCGGCACTGATTGACAAGGCCATATTCCCCGGAGTACAGGGCGGCCCTCTTATGCATATTATTGCGGCAAAGGCTGTATGCTTCAAGGAAGCACTTTCCGACGAGTACAAGCAGTACATGACACAGGTTGTTAAAAATGCCAAGGCTCTTGCAAACGGACTTATGGCAGAAGGCATCGACATCGTTTCAGGCGGTACAGACAACCACCTTATGCTTGTTGACCTGAGAAAGACAGGCATCACAGGCAAAGAGGCAGAAAAGCTTCTTGACGAGGTTAGAATCACCTGCAATAAGAACACTATCCCCTATGATCCCAAGTCAGCATTTGTTACAAGCGGCGTTCGTCTCGGAACACCTGCCGTTACAACAAGAGGCATGAAGGAAGAGGATATGAAGGAGATTGCCCAGATAATTGCCGGCACTCTCAAGGATTTCGACGGATTCAAGGCAGCGGCCATCGCAAGAGTAGATGCTCTTACAAAGAAATATCCTTTATACGAATAAGAAATCAACATAAACTCAATTGGGCGGCCTGAATGACCGCCCAAAAATTACTGTAGAAGTTAGGAGACATAAACATGTTTGAAATAGGAATAAAAGGCAAACAGGAAATGACAGTAACCGATGAAAACAGCGCCCTCGCCATGGGAAGCGGAACGCTTAAGGTTTTCGCCACACCATCAATGGCAGCTCTCATGGAAAAAACAGCTTGGATGAGTGTTGCGCCCTATCTTGAGGAAGGACAATGCACCGTAGGCACAAAGCTTAATTTAAGCCACGTTGCATCTACGCCCATCGGCATGAAGGTTTTCTGCGAAAGTGAGCTGACGGCCGTGGACGGAAGAAAGCTGACATTCAGCATTACTGTCAATGATGAGGCCGGACTTATAGGCAAATGCGATCACGAGAGATTCATTGTTGAAGATGAGAAGTTCCAGAAGAAGACAGACGCGAAAATGAAGTGATTAGTGGGTAGTGAGTATTTACAGCACGCACTATTGTCGTTTTTAACGATACATTTTTACATGTTTTGTCGGAAACATCGGCCTTCTGCTTAAAATTTCTAAAATCAATATTAATTTTCTGTTATGATTTCATAAATTATAGTGACAATCTGTTATTTTTGTTATATAATATGCTTATGCAGTATGAATACCATTTTTAAGAGGAGGAATATATTATGGCAAAGAAAGTTTTACTCATCGCCGGCGATTTCACAGAGGATTACGAGACAATGGTGCCCTTCCAGGCTCTTCAGGTTCTCGGCTATCAGGTAGATGCCGTATGCCCTGAGAAAAAAGCAGGCGATGTTATCAGAACAGCTATCCACGACTTCGAGGGTGAGCAGACATATTCAGAAAAGAGAGGCCACAACTTCGCTCTTACCGCTGATTTTGACGCCATCGACGAGAAAGAATACGCAGGTCTTTTCATCACAGGCGGACGTTCTCCCGAATATCTGAGACTTTATCCCAAAGTAATCGAGATAGTTCAGTACTTCATGAACAACAATATTCCTGTAGCGGCTATCTGCCACGGACCTCAAATTCTTACAGCTGCCAACGTACTTAAGGGAAAGAAAGCTACAGCTTATCCCGCAGTTGGCCCCGATATCGACCTTGCAGGCGGCACATATGTACCCGTAGACAGCGACAAGGCCGTTGTTGACGGAAACCTTGTAACAGCTCCCGCATGGCCCGGAGATGCTGCAATCGTTGCTGAATTTGTTAAATTAATGGGCGCTAAAATTGAAATCTAAGCGGCAAGGCCGCTAAGAGAAAATCCCGGCGGATTTTCTCTTACTATTGGCAGTAACCGCAAAAGTTCCGGGAGAAACTTTTGCGGTTACAACGGCTAAATTTTAGGTATTGACGGTGTCGGAAATGAATTCCGGCACCGTTTACTGTTTCTGTCGGCAAAATTGAGATTTGTACAAAATTTAAAGTTATCGTTTTCGAGTAACCAAATCGGTTTACATAACTCGCGTGAGGAGTTCATTTCCGAAAGTGTCACTTAACTAAGATTACGCAAATGTAGCGGAAAGTTTACTCCCGGCCATTAGTGAG
>JAJQDF010000121.1 GCA_021202325.1 Clostridiales bacterium
TCATAGGTCCAATAATGATTGGTCCTTCAAGTTCGCATACTGCGGGAGCCGCAAGAATAGGCAGATATGCATTAAATATCCTAGGGGCAAAACCCGTGAGGGCGGATATTTATTTCAGCGGCTCATTTGCCAAGACCTACAAGGGGCACGGTACAGACAAGGCAATTGTGGCAGGCATACTCGGCATGGATACCGATGATCCGGGCATTAAGTACAGCTTTGACACCGCAGAGCACAGAGGCCTTGATTTTGAATTCCACACCTGCGAAATTGAAAACTCACATCCCAATACAGCGCTTATTGTATTGAAAAGCGAAACTGGAAAAGCCGTGGAGGTACAGGGCGCTTCCGTAGGCGGAGGGAACATTGTAATAACGAAAATAAACGGCACCGAGGTTGAAATCACCGGAAAATTTACGACACTTATCGTTATACATAAAAATACTCCCGGAGTAATATCCGATGTAACGAGTGTTCTGGCCGACCATGGGATAAACATAGGCCGATTTGATTTGAACAGAAGCCCCAAAGGCGGCAGGGGAGTAATGATAATCGAGCTGGATTCGGATATTCCGGAAAGCTTAAACTGCGAAATAAAATCTATGCCGAACGTCATTGATTCCACACTGCTTAAAGCGATATAAGGGGGTGCCGATATGTTAAAATATGATTCTATCAGTGAGCTTGTAAGTGAAGCTGAAAAAAGAGGAGTGCGCATATCCGACATTGTCCTTGAGGAGCAGGCGGCTGCCGGCGAGACAACCGAGTTGGCTCTATACAAAAAAATGCTTAAATCGTTCAGAATAATGCAAACGTCAATAGAGGACGGCATGGAAAAGGATTCACGCTCGGTCAGCGGACTGACCGGCGGCAGTGCATGGAAGATGAAACAGCAGGTGGATGCCGGAAAGAATATTTGCGGACACCTTTTCGGGGAGGCAATGGCAATGGCTCTGGCTGTGTCGGAAACCAATGCCTGCATGGGTAAGATTGTTGCGGCGCCTACGGCAGGTTCCTGCGGAATAATGCCGGCGGTTATTGTCAGCGTAATGAACGAGAGAAATACACCGATTGAAGATGTTGTAATGAGTCTGTTTACCGCATCTGCCTTTGGCTTAGTCATAGCTCATAAGGCAAGCATTGCCGGAGCAGAGGGCGGCTGTCAGGCCGAGTGCGGAACAGCCAGCGCAATGGCGGCTGCGGCCTTGACAGAAATGTGCGGAGGTACTCCGCAGATGGCGGCGGATGCCTGTGCAATAGCTCTTAAAAATGTTTTAGGGCTTGTGTGCGACCCTGTTGCAGGACTGGTCGAAATACCATGCATAAAGAGAAATGCCATGGGTACGGCAAATGCCTTTTCGGCGGCGGAGCTTGCCCTTGCCGGAATAACAAGCGCAATACCTGCCGATGAGGTTATATGGGCGATGAAAAAGGTGGGGGACAGTCTGCCGGCAACTCTCAGAGAAACCGGAGACGGCGGTCTTGCGGCCACGCCCACCGGAAAGAAGCTGAAACAGCAGGTTTTCGGATGAAAAACAAATAGGTAAAAATATGTATTAAAAAAATAGGCAGTAGGAAATAATATAAAATTCCTGCAGCCTATTCCTTTGGATATTCATTTAAAATATTGCTTGCACCTGATATATAGTCCATCGATACATTGTAGAACTTGGCAAGTATCAAAAGACTGTCAATAGGTATTCTTGTCTTTCCGCTTTCGTAATCCGCATAGGTTCTTTGACCAATGTGGAGAATATCGGCTATCCTTTGCTGCGTCAGGGAATGCTCTTCCCTAATTTCCCTTATTCTTTCATTGTATTTCATGGGTTTACCACCTCGAACTTTAGCAAATCAGCGGAAACGGGAAGCCTGAAACCAAGCCTCCCGTTTTCCGCATTTTGTATTAACAAAAAGTCGTTTAATATATTATTTGAAGTATCTGTTGTAAAGACCTTCGAATGCTTTTCCGTGTCTAGCCTCGTCTCTGGCCATCTCGTGTACTGTGTCATGGATAGCATCAAGGTTAGCAGCCTTAGCACGCTTAGCAAGGTCAAATTTGCCCTCTGTAGCGCCGAATTCAGCATCGATACGCATCTCAAGGTTCTTCTTTGTTGAGTCTGTAACTACTTCGCCGAGAAGTTCTGCGAACTTAGCTGCATGTTCAGCTTCCTCATAAGCTGCCTTTTCCCAGTAAAGGCCGATTTCGGGATAGCCCTCTCTATGAGCAACTCTAGCCATTGCAAGATACATACCAACCTCTGTGCATTCGCCCTCGAAGTTAGCTCTTAAATCAGCCATGATATCCTCGCTGGCACCCTGAGCAACGCCAACAACGTGCTCTGCAGCCCAAACCTTTTCGGCTTCCATTTCTTTAAATTTCTCCTTGGGAGCCTTGCAAACAGGACAGAAGTCGGGAGCTTCGTTACCTTCATGAACATAACCGCATACTGCGCAAACAAATTTTTTCATTATAATTTCCTCCTCGTAATATGTGATAATTAAATATTTTTTGTGCAAGTATCAGAT
>JAJQDF010000077.1 GCA_021202325.1 Clostridiales bacterium
GAGAAGGGCGGACTTTTCGGAAGCCCCAACTACATAGAGCTTCCCAAGGAGCTTACCGGCGTTGATGCACGTATCATTTGCCTTGTAGGAAAATGGTTCCCCACCGGCTGTCATAAGGTGGGCGCATCCTTCGGATGCCTTGCGCCCAGACTTGTTACCGGACAGTTTGATGCCACAAGACATAAAGCCGTATGGCCTTCAACCGGAAACTACTGCCGAGGCGGAGCGTTCAACTCCAAGCTTTTGGCCTGCGATTCCGTAGCAATTCTTCCGGCAGAAATGAGCAAAGAGCGTTTTAAGTGGCTCTCAAACATAGCAGGAGAGGTTATAGCTACACCCGGATGCGAGTCCAACGTAAAGGAAATATTTGATAAAACATGGGAGCTCAGAAACACAAGGGACGACGTTATGATATTCAACCAGTTCGAGGAAATGGGCAACCACCTGTGGCATTACCAGGTTACAGGAAGCGCTATTGCCGAGGTTTTCGAGTCTGTAAAGGGCGAAGGCGACAGACTTGCCGGCGCATGCTTTACATCAGGTTCGGCCGGTACAATAGGCTGCGGTGACTATCTTAAGGAAGTATATCCCGAAATGAAGCTTGCCGTTGGTGAGGCTCTCCAGTGCCCGACAATACTCAATAACGGTTTCGGCGGACACAGAATTGAGGGTATCGGCGACAAGCATATCCCTTGGATTCACAATGTAAAGAATACCGATATGGTTATTGCCATAGACGACGAGGACAGCCAGAGACTTATCCGTCTTTTCAACGATCCTGTTGGCAGAGAATATTTGGAGAAGGAAGCCCATGTTGCGCCTGAAATCATTGAAAAACTCAGCTATCTCGGCATTTCCGGAACAGCCAATGTACTCTGCGCAATAAAGATGGCTAAATATTATGAAATGACAGAGCATGATGTTATCGCAACTGTTCTTACAGACTCCATAGATATGTACGGTTCAAGAATAAAGGAGCTTGAGGAAGAATACGGCCCTTACACAATGACAAGCGCAGCCGTTGACCATAATCTTCATATGCTCGGTCTCAGAACCGACAGTATGCAGGAGCTCACGTATATTGACCGTAAGAGAATCCATAACCTTAAATACTATACATGGGTAGAACAGCAGGGCAAGACCGTTGAAGAGCTCAACGACCTTTGGTATGCACCTGAAAAGACATGGAAGGGCGTACATTCCCAGGCTAAGGAACTTGATGAGCTTATAAACGAGTTCAACGATGCTTCCGGCGTGTTTAAAAGCATGTAATAGATATAACCCTATGTGCTAAATTTTACTGCACACGAAGGGCATTGGAGGTTTTAGTATGCGTAATGTAATTTCAGCCGTATGTATCAAGTGCGGAGCGGAAGTCGCTCCTGAGCCCAATATAACGCTTTGTCCCCACTGCGGAGGGCTTTTGGATATAAAATACGACTATAAATATATTGCCTCAAAGGTTACAGCCAAGGATTTATCGGAGCGCAGAGATTATTCCATGTGGAGATACAGGGAGTTTCTTCCGGTGGAGGAAGATACAAAAAATCCGCCTTTGAGGGTGGGCTGGTCGCCCTTTTATGAAGTTCCGAACCTTGCGGAAATATTGGGAATTAAAAAGCTTTGGATAAAGGACGACGGAATTAATCCCACAGCAAGCCTTAAGGACAGAGCCTCTGCCATGGCGGTTGCCAAGGCCGCAGAGGCCAAGGCCGACACCATTGCCTGCTCATCCACTGGCAATGCGGCTTCATCCCTTGCCGGAAATGCCGCAGCTGCAGGCTTTAAAACATATATATTCGTACCGTCAAGGGCGCCGAAGGGCAAGGTAGCACAGCTTATGATTTTCGGAGCAAATGTAATTTCGGTGCAGGGAAGCTATGAGGAAACATTCAGGCTTTCGGCAGAGGCCATTGACCGCTGGGGCTGGTATAACAGAAATGCCGCCATAAATCCCTATCTTGTTGAGGGCAAAAAGACCGTTTCGCTTGAGATTGCAGAACAAATGGGATTTGAAATGCCTGATTATGTTGCGGTTTCCGTCGGCGACGGATGTACGATAGCCGGAGTTTGGAAGGGCTTTAAGGATCTCTATTCGGCAGGTATTATAGATAGATTGCCGAAGCTTATAAGTGTTCAGGCCGCAGGCTGCTGTCCCATAAATACGGAACTGCAGACAGGCAGACCTTGGCAGCCCATGGAAGAAAACACAATTGCCGACTCCATAGCAGTCGGAGTTCCGAGAAACCCGGATAAAGCCTTAAATGCGGTAAGAGAATCAAAGGGAATAGCGGTAAATGTAACCGATGAGGAAATACTTGGAGCAATGCGGCTTCTTGGCCGTACCTGCGGACTTTTCGGAGAGCCTGCCGGAGTTACAGGTGCCGCCGGTATCAAAAAGGCTAGACAGCTCAACCTTATTCCCGAGGATGCCACGGTTGTCGGAATAATATCCGGCAATGGCCTGAAGGATGTAAACAATGCCATAAAGGCCGCAGGAGAGCCAATATCCATAGAGCCGGAT
>JAJQDF010000037.1 GCA_021202325.1 Clostridiales bacterium
GCTCTTGTCGCCGTAGACAAACTTAACATAGGCATCGCCGTCATCAAAATCCATAAGCTCGCCCGATATGTCGCAGAACTCTGCCACAATGGACTCCACAAGTCCCGATGAATTGAGGGTAACGGTAATATAAATAATATTTCTGTCAATTACATATTCATAGAGGTCATCATCTGTGATGGCTCCACCATTCATGGAAATTGAAACATTTGAGGCGAGCTCATATCTGAGCTGGTCACCGTCATCATTGTTGAATGTTATGGCTTTATTTGTAATGTTGTCAAGGTAGCCCTCAAGGACATTGCTTGTTTTCTCTTCCTCCTCGGCCTCGTCGTCATCGTTTATAATTATTGAAACAACAATTCCGTTTGTTGTGGTTACAGTCAAATTATCACCGACACTGACATCCGCATAGGTTTTTGTCTCTCCGTCAAGGCTTATAACCGGTGTTGAAGAGCTGATGGTATATGTACTAACCTGTGCGTTTTCATCGCTCAAGGCAATTGTTTTTTCCGTTGAGCTGTTGTCCACAAGTATAACCGTTCCGGTGGTGCTTGTCACTGCAGAAACTGCCGGTTCTTCTTCCTCCTGCTCTGCCGCAAGCTCCGTAAGTATGTTATATGACTTGGAAACTATAACAGCCATTTCGGCTCTGTTTATATAATTCTTGGGGTTGAAATTGTTGCTGTCGTCACCCACAAAAATATTAAGTCTCGCAAGCAAATCCACATAGGGCACGCTAGTGGACGATATTGAGTCTGCATCGCTGAATGTGAGAACCGCATCGGAATCTACATCATAAAGGTGGCTCAGCGCCTTTCCGAATATTACCGCAACATTCTCCCTTGTGGCTTCTCTGTTTTCCGTGGCGCTCTTCATGAATATTGTAATATCGTTGGATGAAACAACGCCGCTTTCAAGGCCGTAGGATACGGCGGTATATGCCCACTCGGGGATGTTGGCCGCCTCCATTGTGCTTGTCCATTTCTCAACAGTATCCTCTGTGGTTTTCAGTCCGCCGGTTTCATTGAGTACGCTGTAGGCAAGCTGCATTGCCTCGCAGTATGTAACTCTGTCGTTGGCTCTGAAAACCTTGTTTCCGCTGCTGTCATTGTCACCTACCATAAGTCCAAGGTCGGATACGCTGTTTATATATTCCTTGGCGCCCTCCCATGGCACATCGTTTATATCACTGAAACTTGCCGCACCAGCACTGACTGCCATGCCGACTGTCATAACGGCTGCCATAGCTAAAGCCGTAAATCTCTTCATATATATTCCTCCTCGCAAATTTGCATACCTGCTTCCAGACATCATTAGTTATGTAAGCCGATTGCTACGTGCTTCGCATCTGCGCATTCGCTCCGGTCGGCGCTAAGCGAATGTCCACAGGACATTCAGCGCCCCGCAATCGTTCCGTATTCGTCCTCGTGCCATTTTTGTAAAAAATGGTAGATACTCATACTATCAGGTCTTCTAATATCCAGGCTCTTAACTATGCAAGCATAGCACAAGCCTGTCTATTGAAAACGCTTTCATAGTTATAGTTCAAGTTCCTCCGGTTTCCTCAGCTTCTGATGCTTGAGCACCGGCACATTATACTTTTCTCCCAGTTTTCTGGCCAAATCCTTATAGCAGCCCTTGAGCTTATCATGTATGAATATAGCCTCAATGCCGCCCTCGATGGCATCTACGCACCTGCAGGCTCTCTCAAAGCCTTTCTCGTTTTCATACTCGCCGGATACAAGCCACTGGTTAGCCAAAATATGGCTGACTCCAAAGCAGTCGTTTTCGCCCCAATCGGCAAAAACGGCCTCGGCATAGTTGGGATCAAAATGGATTCCGCCTACGCAAAGAATGTTGTGGAGCTTCTTTCCGTCGTCGTCAAACACATGGGTAAGTGTTCTGGCAAGGGCAAGGCAGGCCGTATCGTTTGACCAGCTTTCCTCCTCACTGCCAACCTCAATGTCAACCATGGGCACGTTATATTTAAGAAGCAGCGTTGGATCTGCTTCGTCGCTGTGAGCTCCCGACCAATGGGTTGCCTCTGTGCATACTGTGAATTCCTCAAGACCAAGCTTATCCTTCTCCGCCTTATAACCCCTCAGAAGGTTATGCATAAATCTAGGGCTTATGGGGCCGTATGTGCCCGAATTCATGTCACCGAGGGAATGTACCGTAAGAACTCTTTCGGGAGAATTTGCTCCCTCATGCCATGTTACCATAGCCGACATGTCGAAATCTGCAAAATATTTATTCATTTCCGGCAAATATTTATCATAATCGAGGCAGATGGCAATCTGAGACGGTGCAAAATAATACTCGTTTCCTCTCTCGTCGGTATAGCTGTATACCTTTCCGCCGTCAAAGGTGAAGCCTGCCTCCTTTTGAAAATATCCCTCTGCCTCAAGAAGCTCCCATACCTTCGAGGCAACGTGTCCCCATTGTTTGTTGCTGCAAATAAAATATACTGCTTTCATTATTAATCTTCTCCTAAATATAAT
>JAJQDF010000023.1 GCA_021202325.1 Clostridiales bacterium
ATTATCATTTCTTATGTCAGTTTTTTGAGTTTACACAAAACTTGAAACGGTCTCGAGATGTTCGCAGAACGTAGCAATCGACTTTCATGTATGAGCGAATGCCGTGATAGCAGCGAATGTAAGTTTACATTAAATTTTACCCTTCCTTAAGTCATCAAAAAAAGGCAGCAAGAATCAATCTCACTGCTCAAAAAATTATTAAGTTTTATGCACGCCTTCTCCGTCTAAAGAGCACAACCCCTGCGCCTGCGCAAAGTGTAAGGCCTCCCAACGTGTACAGCAGAGTGCCGTGACCGCCGGTCAAAGGAAGAACGTAACCGGCGCCGTTTGTTATAGTCATCTGAATAAGATTACCGCTTACATCCTTATTGTATTTGGTGCCTGTATCCGTACCTTCTGCGGTGATGGTTCCGTCTGTTCCTATCTTAATTGTGATAGTTTCTGTCAGATTATTGTAACCGTCCTTAGCTTCCGTTTCTTCGAGTATATAAACTCCGGCAGTCAAACCTTCATAGGTCAATGGAGTGCCAAAGGTAACTTTACCATCTTCGTCTGTTGTTCCGGTCAGTTTAAAGCTCTGATCATCCGATTTTGTCAATTCAAACTCTACTCCATCTAAGAGCGTTGTTTGCTCATCTACATCCACCTTCGTTATCTCCAGCTGATACTGCATGAAACCGCTGTCGTTATTAGTAGAGGCAAAGGAAGCATAGGTCATTGTAGAGGCCTCAGGCATATCAATTCCCAGAATGACTGTACTTGTCAAAGTGCTATCGGAATAGTTTCCGGTTGCATCCGAGTCCTTTGTCTCATCGGATCCTTCGTTGGTAGGAGAAGCAACAAAATCACTCATATCAAATGTTTTTCCTGCTGTACCAATGGTTGCACTTGTTCCATCTGAGAAGCGCACAGCATACGTACCTGCGGAAAGACTGGTGAACAGGTAGTATCCATCTGTGTATTCTGCTAACGAACTTTGTCCTGTCTGTACATCAACCTGATATCCTGTGGTAATCACAACCGGTGTTGAAGTGCCATTATAGTAAACCTCTTCATAATCACTTTCATTCGTTGCAGTTCCGCCATCTTTCAGCTTCAACAACTGTACTGTGACACCATTTATTATTTCCTCGCCGCTGTCCTGAATACCGTCGCCATCCACGTCAGCCCAGGCAAGGCTGCTCAATGAACGCTCAACGATTCTACAGTGAGCACTGCTTGAAAGATTACCGTTTGTAAGCTTGTTGACTATATAATCTCCGCCTTTGCCTTCCGGAAGATTAATCGCAATGTGCATTTTGAGTGTCTTTTCGCCTTCCAGTTTACCAAACGCAACAATAGCTACAGGCTCGAAATTATTTGGCAAAATTGCCGTACCATTACTATTAATTTCAAGTTCTGTCCAATTGCTTGTATCCGTAAAATTTTCAGAGGTAAGATCATCACTCGTTTTGCCTTGATATGATGTATTTGTCGTATAGTAGAACGTAATACCAGTGAAATCTGTTTCAGGCACATAATTATAAGTTACATTGCCATATGAATCAGTTTCAGTCGAAGTGTATATCCTAAACTCAGTTACTACCACATCATCTCCGTTAAATTCTGAAACTTCATCACCACTATATGGCAGACTTTCAACTGCTAGAATTTCAGCTTCATTGGAACTGTTATTTTCGATAAACATCTCAAAGGCCATGTCTTCACCGACTTCTACAACCGATTGATCTGCATACTTAGCTAATGCTTCAGCATTGTTTTTACTTACAGTTATACCGGCTTCATTATAGTTTCCGTTTGTAGATGTCTGGTCACGCTTACAGTCCTCTGTACTTTCAATGGTAGCAGAAACAGCGAGACTTTCACCATTTTCTACATCCGTTTCACTGTTGCCAACAGTTCCAATCTCACAGGAAAAATAGATTGTGTCTAAGTACTCTGTCTCTTCACTGCTGGTCAAAGTCACACCTGTTAAGGTATAGGTCAGCGTAGTCGTACCATCTTCATTTTTCTCTAAGGCCATAGTTACAGTATAAAGTACAGTTGTCCCGTCCTCTGCATACACATTCACGGTGCTGTTTTCCTCCAACAGCGTTCCATCTTTCACAGTTCCCTGTACACCTTCGCCGTTAGTGGTATATGTACCGCCTATGTATGATGAACCCTCCAAATAGGTCAGTCCCGCAGGCAGTGTAACTGTCATGGTAACATTAGTTTTCAATTCGTTTCCGCCACTTGTGCCAGTTCCTGCGTTTCGATTATAATATGCCTGCAATTGGTAATCAACAATTCGCTGTCCGGTATCCAAATCATAGACGGCCTTTGTTGAGCCGCTCGTGCTTATCTGCGCCACACTCAGTGTAACCCCTGTGGTGTAACCCACCACCAGACAAGAGTCACCCCACAGATAACCCTCTGTCTGAGATACATATCCGCTGTCATCATAATACGGCTTTGTATAGTTTCTGATATTGTCAGACTGTGTTCCTACGCCGTCCTCACCACCGTTTATCCAGTAGCATTCTGAAGGATAATCGTTTGAATAGTCAATGCCTACCGGGGTATTGGAATCAGTCTGGGTAGCAGTCGGGATATACGTGCTCACCAGATTGTTTACCCCTGATGTACTCATAGCGAGAATATCGCTCAAGCTTTCTCCCGAAGCGTCCGCCAGTTCCTCCCGGTTCCATACTCTGCAGCAGTGTGTCACCATATACACATAATCCTCAGCAACGTCAGTCTTGCAGCTTCCCTTAATGTAGTAGTGGATGTGGTTCATCTGCTCGGTTACTAGACCACGGTACTGAAGCAGAATACCCACACAGGTATATCCGTTATTCTCCAGGTCATCCAGGCTGCTGAAATATACTAGGTCATCTATGTCGGCATAAATCATTTCCGTATCATAGCCGGCTTCGTTGGGTTTTAATCCGTTATGATCCCAGCCGCTCTTATCCGATTTCGCGGCATACATCACGGTAACGGATCCACCGTTTACTTTAGAAGCGACCACATTGGTTGGTTCAAAAAACGTGTCGTCGAACTTAATCAGCACATCGTAGGCTACGCCGGTGTAGCCGCCCTCCGCTGAATCGTGGCTTACCCAGCCGCCTATTGTCAGTTGATTACCTGCCAAAATCCAGTCCTTGCCTGTTTGCCAGCCTCCATCCGTCAGCGGGTCATTATAAGCATTATAATTGTATTTCAGATATTGTATTTGCTGACTGATTGTGCCCGGCTTCGTAATTGCCATGCTCTGGCTGACCTTATCATCACTTGTGACTGCCTGGTTGGAGTTATCATCAACCTCATTCAGCGTAGTGCTGCTCTCCGTGGTCATGCTCAGGCTTGTATCTGAAAGAATCGTTGTAAATGTACCGTCTCCATATTCATTCACAATATAGGTATCGGATAAATCACCGGCATTACCGTTCTCATCCTCATAGAACGGCTGGACAACCCACAGCTCGCCCGCCGAAATGCAGGCTGTTCCGATCTCCCAGTAGTTTTCTACGCTATCGGGATCATAATAGGTAGTGGAATTCACGTTTCCAGCCTGGTTAGTGAAGGGAATCTGACTCATATCAATCTGACAGTTCGAAATTTTGACAGCATAAGTTCCGTCGCTGTTCTGTGAAATACTCCAGCTGCCACCGTTATAGCAGGAATTATAGTAATATGCGTTTGTCGTTTCTAGCTCATTCAAAGGGGCGGTGTCCGCACATTTTGTATTCACAGAAATCGTTCTTCCATCCTGTTGAGATGAGCCATTCAGGTTGGCATCAAAACTCCAAATAAGCGGTGTGTAGGCGCTGCTTAAAGTTCCATCGGAGAGGGAAAGCGTATGCGAAGTTCCGTTATTATCTGTATAAGTAAAGGTAGAAGTCAGGGAAAGATCAAAGGTGATATCTTCGCCAGATTTCGGCAGTTCCACGCCTTTTAATCCCTGGCCGCTAGACAGTTCTACAATTTGTACGATGATTCCGTAAGCGCCCATTCGTCCGTAGACCTCACCGGCATCTTTGTTCAAGGCCAAGTCGTTCCCTGTACTAAAGTCAAATGTACCAACCGATTGACATTTGGAGGTACTTGCGCTGACAATCGCTACATTATAGCTAGGTCTAGCCGAAACAGTTACTTCCGGTGCAGTAATAGTCTTATACTCCGTCTCACCATGTGTAGAGCATGTGGCGTTGCTTCCGGTCACCACACCGCCCGTGTAGTCCTCTGTGCCCCAATCGGTATAGTCCACACCGACTATATTTCCTTCAAGCCAGAATGTAAATGTGGGCTCAATTTTGTCGCCGTTACTCATTGCCAGTGTTCTGATAGCCACTGTCAGCTCTTGGGTACTCTCGCCAATGGCGTGGTCGTTTCCGGATGCCGGCTGCCAAGAGTAGTAGCCCCTGAGCACCTGACAGGTTACTCCGTCAACATCTTCTTGCGTTATAATATATGTAGCATTTTTAGCAGCCAGCCAGCCCATACTGCCTGTCTCGAACTGCACTTCGCTTTCATCGCCCTGGAGTATAAATTCAAAATAAAGGTTGCCTTCGTAATAGTATGTATAATCTGCATCGGAACGTACTCTGCTTGTAAATGTCACTGTGTAGGTAGCGACATCGTATGTTCGCAGTACGTTGTTAGTAGCGCTGCTGTCGTTGCCGGCCTCGTCATCGTCATCCCATGGTGCGGTTCCTGTACGCATGGCAAAGCCGGAATCAGTTGTGCTGTCCGCTACCATGGCCACATCGGAAAGGTAAGCATAGTCGCCGTCAAGCACATAGCCAATGTCCTCATTTGAAGCCGTCAATGTTGTTGACAGCAGCATAAAGTCCGAGAAGCTGTCCGTCTTAAACTTTATAGTCTGTTCGCCGTTCTTATATTTGGAAACGATATCAAGCTCTTCCATGCCGTCATCTGTGAAGTGCAATACTGTGTATTCGGTTTCCTCGTCCTGGTTGGGAAGCGTTATTGTTACGTTTACTGCGGCTTCGGGCTCGGCCTTTTGTAAATTCTCAACCAGGCTTATGTTAAACAGGCGCACTTCATCCGAGTAATCCTCTTCCCACTCGTATTTTTCGGCCGCCTGAGCGTAGCGTTCCGAAAATTTAGCTGAATCCTTGCTGTATTCACTTGCTTCAAGCTTTACGTCCTCAGAAAGATTGGCTTCTTCGCCATAGCCTATTTTAATGGAATAATCTCCGTTATCAAAATTCAATGTATGCTTATCATCTTCGACAATTTCACCCTCATTTTCCGGCAGTTTTCCGTAGCCAATGATGGTTTCGTCGTCAATGTCATATTCGTTTTCACAGACTGCGTCCGCTTCTCCGTCGAAATAGTCTCCCTCTATTACAGTAAGCATGCCGTCTTCTTCGTCAACTTCCGTGACAATTCCCACAGAATCTATTTTTCCGTCGTCATCCGTATCAAAGAACACAAGGTCGCCCTTCGCAGGGGTATAGTCCTCCGCATATGCGAAAAATCCCTCGTTTTCAAGCTTAACCGACCACGAGTAAGCGCCTGTTGCCTGCGGGAAATCAAGCTTCGAAATTTCGACATAATCCAAGCAGAACGAAGCAAACATTGCATCCCAGTCGCCGTAGTCGTTTCCGGCCCAATCACCGTAGCGTGTGTAGCCCTTTATGGTCACGCCGTCCTCGTCAAGCACGAAATTGGCGGTGCTTTCGGTATATCCCAGCTGACTTTCGGCAACCTCGACAACGTCGTCCGCCCAAACTCCGGTAAGGTCGGGAAGGTCGTCCCACCAGTCAGAATCTTCTTCAACATCGGCATTCTCATCGCTCATACATTCAATCGTATGGGTATGCTCAGGAATACCGCAGACAAGCTGCAGCTCGTAGCAATCCTCAGTATGAGTATGGCCTTCGCTCTCCTCAAGTCCGCAGGTCAGCACCTGTTCTTCCACATAGCATTCTTCGCTGTGAACGTGGCCTTCCGATTCTTCCAGACCACATATAAGATTTCCTTCCTCGTCATAGCAGGACTCGTCATGGGTATGGCCTTCGGACTCGTCCAAGGGACAGACTAGAACCTTAACAGTCGTGTAACAGCTTTCATCATGGGTATGGCCTTCGCTCTCTTCGAGTCCGCAGACCAGAACCTCTTCGTAGCATTCATCCGTATGCTGATGTTCCTCCAAACCGCAATAGGTCTCATTTGTTAAGGCAAGACCTGTGGAACGCAGCTGCCAAAAAACTCCGCCTGATATAACAATTGCCATGCTCAAAAGGAGTGTGGCCATTTGGTGTGACCTGCGGCGTTTTGCCATAAATTTTTCCACATAGGTCTTAACTATGTTCTTCATATCCCTACACCTCTACTTTCATTCGGTCAGTTCACTGTCCGTACTGGTTGCCCGAGGGCGAACCGTCTTTAGGAACTGTCCCTCGAAAATAAGCTAAATTTATTATTCTGTCCGGCCGCACCGAACCGTTATTCTTGTCTGTCCATCCAGTGTGCATGTGAATAACGTCAGGTCCCAATCGCCGGAAATATGGCTTGTCATCTCTTCTATCGCTGTGTCCTGAAGGGTTTCAATCTCCAAAACCTCATAGTTATAGATGCTGCCGTTTATATCTTTAAAATACACCGTGTCCCCCGACTCCAGGTATTTCAGATTACCAAAATGATGTGTATAGTTATGGCCGCAGATAACGAGGTCGTCTGTCGAAACCGAGCCGGAGTATCTGGCAGGGGTTATCTTCAAGCCGGCGTAGCTCCAATCTGAAATTATGGCTAAATCCAAATTCAGCGAAGGAATCGTTAGCGTTCCGATATACTCATAGTCATCGATTGCCACAGTGCCCATGTCCTCCGCACGGTCATCCGGCGAAAGCCTGACATTGTTGGCCGCTGCCGAATTTATTGCATCCTCCAGCGCCGTCTGCACCTCGGCGGCAGACTTGCCGGCTCTGTAGTTATCCCAGCGGTTATAGCCCACCAAAGCGATTGCCGCCAACAGCAGCAGTACGCCCAAAACCATACATATTGAACCTAGTCTTCTTTTCATAGGTCTTTCTCTTTTCTGTCAGATGTTTTCAATAACCAGCCGACTGCAAACAGCACCAATCCGCATACTGCCAACACCGGAATCGGCCAATTCAGCTGTCCTGTCTGGGGCAGTGCCGGCTCAGAAGACTCCGACGGTGTATCTACGCTTGGCGTATCGTGGGAATCATCCGGGTTGTCATGGTCTGTCGGGTTGTCCGGATTTGTAGGTTCATAGGGCTCGTCCGGTTCCGGCTCATCGGGATTCTTCGGTTTCAGCGGTGTCGAAGGGCTGTCCGGATCATCCGGCTCTATCGGCGTAACCGTTCCAACCTTAGGACTGGCATCAACGGTATAGTCCCATGTACCGTCATCATCTATGGGCACCGTAACTACGAAAGGACTGATTGTTTTGTAGCTAGATGAGGATGCTGTCTGAACAACAAGGTATAAGCCAAGCTCTAGGTTACTGAATGTCACCGTTCCGCTGGAACCCACTGTTTTGCTGCTTGTACCGCTGATGTCATTATCATCCACATAGTCCGCCAGCAATTCTGCTAACGAAGTGTCTGTTACATCTAGTGTGCCTGTGTAGTCAGAAAAAGCTGTTGTCAATTCATATGCCATATTTCCGTTATCGAAATACAGCACAGCCACTTGATATATTGTTATTTCTCCTCCGGAAACAGTGTCTCCGTCACTGTCTTCAAGGGTAATTGTTATAGAGCCTGTCCGGTCTAAATCCAAGTCTGCTCCGACCGCCGCCGCAAATGCGGTCACATTTGCACTCAACATCATTACCAAAGCAACTATAAGTGCAAAAGTGCGGCGGTTTATTTTTTCAATATGATTCATAAGATTCGCCTCCTATTTTCTCTTCCGTCGTGTGCTCACCAGCAGCCAAACCAAAAGGCCAATTAACAATGGCACGGCGACAACGGATGCGACTATAATCGTGTCTATTTGATATGCTTCGGCATTTACATAAATCAGTGAATCCTCAGCGTTTTCGGTTCGTACACCCCTCACAAGCAGTCTATGGCTGTTGATGCCGTAGGGGGTACATGTCATAAGCGTACAATAATCTCTTCCGTCTTCAATATATATATTTTCGAGCTCATCCGGCTCTACAATAGTTATCTGATCCACTTCATAGGTCAGCAATCGGTTAAGCACCATAATTGTAAATGTGTCGCCAACCTCAAGCTGGTCAATATCGGTAAACAGCTTCGCACTGGGCAGTCCTCGATGGGCGGAAATAACGCTGTGGGTACTCTCGCCGCCAACGGGAAGGCTTGTTCCTTCCAAATGGCCTGCTCCGACCTGCAGAACGCCTGAATCCGTTCCATGGTATATAGGCAGCTTAATATTTATTTTTTCAATGCTTATATAGCCCATTATGCCGGTGCCCGAAACATCTAAAAGCTCCCAGTAATCCTCATCCACCAGGTCAGGCGCAGCAATCGCTGTGACAGAACCAAGCTCCGCAAGCTCTTCATTATATTTGTCAGCCGCCTCGAAATATAAAGTGTAGTCCTCCTCGCTTATATCGGCAATGGCTGAATCATATGCGGCAATGGCTCGTGTGGTGACCTTGCTGTTCCACCAGTTGCTGACTGTGGGATACAGCAGTAAGGCCAGACCGACAATAAACACGCATACCAATACAATTGTGCCCATGCGTTCCCGTCTTCGTGCCGCATTCTTTTTACGTTTGCGTCTCATAGTTTCCAAGCCTCTCTGCTCTGCCCCTTTCATAAGCCTATGTTATCTTCTTTTTGAGCGTTTTCTCCTGCTCATACTCATGCGTTTTCTTGTAATAAGAAGCACCAATGCTCCCACAACCATAACGCCGCCGACTATGTAGAAAATAGTTGTACCGATGCCGCCTGTGGAAGGAAGCACTGAACCGCTGTTGTTTTTAATGGTTGTAGTGATTACTCTAGTATTTTTATCGCCTGAGAGTGTTTGCGAGCTACCTGTCGGATTCGTCACCGTAACAGTCAAAGTATCAACCGAACCCTCCTCGCTACTTTCTACTGTAGTAGCTGTAATAGTAAAATAAAGGTCTTCCATTGTATTATAGCCGTTTGGAGTTGTGGATTCTTTCAGCATATATTCGCCAACGCCTAAGCCGGTAAAAGTAAAGTAGTTCTTTACATAATAGGTTGTACCGCTAACAGGAGTTGTTGTAGTTGTTGTATCTACTTCACTATAGTTATCACCGTCTTTAGTATAATATGTAACACCAGCCTCAAAGGCATCAATTTCAACATTCTTATACCCTGCTGTTGAAATAACCTCAACCTGATCATAGCCACCACTGGAATTTTTCTTATACAGAGTAAAACCTGCTCCCTCAAGCGGATTGCCACTGGAATTAACCTTACTTATGTCTAATGTAAATGTGAAAACGGTTGTTACATCCTCCGGAGTTTTTCCGGTTGTTTCTCCGCTTGTTTCATTCGGATTGTTTGAATATGTCAAATATGCCTTGTTTGTTTTTCCTGAGCTAGCCTCTCCTGTCAATTTAGCTGTAAAGGTAACTACTATCAGGGATGAGCTTGAAAGAGATATTGTAGAACCACCTGTAGCAGTCAAGTTATTTGTATTGGAAATCTGAACCTCAAAGGTACAGGTATCAGTCAAAGAACCATCTGTCTTTTTTACAACATCATACCCACTACTAGCAACAGTAGTTGCGGTATAATATGTTGTACCTGAATCAGGTGTAGTAACAGAGTCTGTATCCACAGAAGTAAACGTTCCGTTTGCAGAATTGTATGTGTAATATGTATCGGAGCTCCAACTTGTTTCTGAATATACAGTATATACTGTCACAGCAACATCGTTATTGAAGCTCAGTGCAGAATCCATAGTATCATGGAAAGTCAGCTTATATGTCTCATAATCGGCATAGTTGCTCGGCAATGTCGCAATCAGTGTAAATGGTACATCATCGTTTACGCTGTAATCGGCTGTGGTCTCGTAAGAGCTATCTGTCGTGCTGGTTACTTCCTTGTCGAGGGTTGGATAATCTGACTTATCTGATATAATTACGCTTTCTACAACCTCCAAAATGTAACTAGAATAAGCTACATTCTCTAAATCTGACGGAACACTTGTAGTTTTTATAAGATAATATCCTGCGTCCAAGTTTGAAATAGTGTAACCACTCTTATCCGCTTTCTGCGTTGAAGTATTTCCGCCGGTAACGTAATCACTGATAGCTTCAGCAAATAATTTTGCTATTTCGCTGTCATCGGTCTTGCCGCTTAATATCTTGGCAATATCTGCCGCACTTGCACAATCAGCAAACGGAGTAGTATCATCACTTAGCGTAATTGCCTTCACTGCCGTCAAAGCATCAGCCTGTGAAGTCTCAGCGATCGCACTGCCCCAGACAACATTGGACAATGTCGTTTCATCTTCCGACAAATCACCATCAAAAATCTGATAAGCGGTATATTCGTAATCATCTACAGAATTGTTAATTGTAATGGTGTATGTGCCCGCAAATGCAACTGTATTCATTGCAAGCACCATTACGACTGCAAGCAGCAGGCTTGCAAATTTTTTCATCTTTTTCATAACTTCCCCTCTTCTCATAATTAATTTAAATTAACAGTTATTTACTGCATCTGTTTGCATTTATCGTCAATCCGTCTTATACGGACATTTATTTTCATGCTTATGCTTATAATTATAAAGATCAGCTTGGCGGCCAAATCTTAAGCATTACCTTTCCTACAATCTGGTCAGTTTCTATACACCCTATTGCACTGCTTCGGGAATCTATAGATGTCGCCCGGTTATCTCCCATTACGAAATAGCGATCCTCCGGAACCTGATACGGATAGTTGCGGTCACTCTCTCCCAGTGTCTTTACCGTAACATAGGGCTCATCTAGCAATTCGCCGTTTACAGATACATTACCTTCGCTGTCGATATCCACAACATCTCCCGGGCCTGCTATTACTCTTTTCAGCAGAAGTTTGTTTTGGTAATAGAATGCCACCAAATCTCCGGTTTCAAATTCGCCTCTTTTAAACAATACAACAATGTCGCCGTCCGAAAGTGTCGGCTCCATGCTGCTTCCCGATACTTGAAGAACCGGCAGGAACATTGTCGCTATCAGCACGGCAGCTGCGGCAACCACAATAAGCGCATATATAGTGGTACGAAGTGTCCTGCGGTACCTTTTCTGATATTGCAGACGTCTCCTTTCGGCGGCGACTGCCTCCTCGCTTGGGAGATGCACATTCTTTTTATTTCTTGCCACACATATACCTCCCATTTGGATTTAATCCCGGCAGCAGTCGTTTTACAGACGAATATAGGTTTATCCCCCTATTTAATGCTGTTTTCTTCCTTCATACGCTCGGCAAGCTCCGGATATTTTTCCAATGTGCGTTTTATGCTCCTTTTAAAAGCTGCTTTTTTTCTTTGTATGCTTTGTTCTGTTTCTTCCAGCATGGCACTGCATTCTTTTTCAGTCTGACGAGCCTTGTTTTCTGCATTAGAAATCATTTCATCGGACTGCCATTTTGCCTCTTTTATGATAGTCGCCGCACTCTCATTTGCGGCCTTTACTGCGGCTACATACTGCTTTGCCGCCGCATCGGCATCCTCAAAAATATGGTTCAGACTAAGTGCCGCTTCCGCAATGAAGCCTGCATTTTTAATCCGCAGAAACTTGTCGTCCAACTGCTTTTGCAGCTTATTGTTTTCCTTTATAAGAGCCTGTTCATTTTTCTGCAGGGCATAGATGATCTCGATAAGCTCCGTTCGGTTCATCCTGCGCAAATCTTTTTCAGCCATACTTCAATTAAGCTCCCGTTACTGTTTTAAATTCCCGCTGTTTCCAGCCAATTGTCAGCTCTTCATTTTCAAGCATTCTGTCATACGCCTGTCTAACAAGCACAGCGATGTTGTCCTCGATCTCTTCATATGTGCTTTGGTGCAGTTTCCACAGACAGCGTGGATTGGCCTTTTCCTCCGGAACTCCGGCCTTGGCGCATACTACCTGTATGTCGTGCCAAATGTTAGAGCGGTTCAGCCTTCTTCCGTTTCTTGTAATAAATATAGGACCGCCTATAATAGAATTTCTTTCGGCATAGCTCAAAAGTTCGTCCTGCAGTGCCTTAGGAATTGATAATGCCTTATCAGGCTGGCTGCGCTGTGAAACTATAACCTGTCCGTTTTTCACATCTTCAACTGTAACACAGCTAAGCTCATGTACTCTCAAGCCAACACAGCACAGCGACTTTATAATAAGATAGGTTCTTTCCTTATTCATAGCCTTGGCTGTCTGTAAAAGTCTGAGATATTCACTGCGGGTAAGCTCAGGCTGTTCACTGCCGATAAGAGCAAGCGTGTTATCGCACTGCCATTGCCTTTTGCCTAAAAACTTCAATAATTCATTCAGAACACGAACCCTGTTAATAACCGTTCGGTTAGCATAGCCTTGGTCTATAAGATATTGCTGCCACTGCCTGCTTGTATCAGCTGTGATTATCTTGTCCTCAGGGAGAAAATCGTAAAACCTTTTCAATACCAAATAATAGCTTTCTATAGAGCTTTTAAGGCAGTCATTTTCTTCCATATGCCTTAGATAATTGTCCAATGTTTCCATGTTTATTTTTAATCCGTTTGAATCCATTTGTGCCGCTCGCCTCCATTCGCAAAATAACACCGGCTATATATACGGCAACAGACAATAAGACAGGCCGTAAATTTTGCACTAAATTTGTTGTTTCCACTTTTTATCTAGGTTAAAATTTAGTTAAAAACATTCCTATACTG
>JAJQDF010000118.1 GCA_021202325.1 Clostridiales bacterium
ACTATAAACATATTATTTTTATAGGTTTATAATACCACATATCATAAATTTGTCAATAATAAAAATAGGGAGAGTAAAATTCACTCTCCCCAATTAATTTTATGGTTACTTCTGCTCAAATATCCTCTGGGCATATCTTACTGTATCCATGGCATCCGCCGCATAGAAGTCGGCACCTATCATGTCGGCATACTCCTTTGTCATTACTGCTCCGCCGACAACAACCTTGGTATCAGGCTTAAGCACTCTCAGCTGTTTTATTGTTTCCTCCATGGAAGGCACCGTCGTTGTCATGAGGGCGCTGAGCCCCACAAGACGGCAGTTTCTCTTTACCGCTTCCTCGCATATAACCTCCGGCGGAACATCTCTGCCCAGGTCAATTACATTGAAGCCGAAGTTTTCCAAAAGTACTCGGACTATATTTTTTCCGATGTCGTGTATGTCGCCCTTTACTGTGGCTATTATTATTTCGTTTCCGGAGCTTTCTGCACTGGCAGGCATGGCATCCTTAACCTTTTCGAAGGCGGCTGTGGCCGCTTCTGCGCTCATGAGAAGCTGTGGCAGGTATACCTTCTTTTCTTCAAAGCCCTTGCCAACTATGTTCAGCGCCGGGATTATCTGTCCGTTTATTACATCCAAGGGATCCGTTGTCTTAAGAAGCTCCTTGGCGCTGGATGCCGCCGCATCCCTAAGTCCCTTTATTATGGCGTGCTTGAGCGGCTCGACGCTTTCGGCAGTCTGTCCCGAAGAAGCCTTGTTTTGTATGGTTTCAACTGTTATGGACGAAGCAAAGCCGATGTAGTCCACACAGCTTACATCCAAGCCCTTAAGCGCACGGAAGGAATAATAGGCTCTTATCATGTCCTGCGAATAGGGATTCATAATGGCGCAGTTCAGGCCGTTTTCCAACGCCATAAGATAAAATGACGATGTTATAAAATCCCTATTTGGCAGGCCGAATGAAATATTCGATATTCCAAGGCTTGTCTTTATGCCGAGGCGGCTCTTTATTAGTCTTATGGCCTCCAAGGTTACATTGGCGCTGTTGGAATCCGAAGAAACCGTAAGAGCCAGGGGATCGGCGATTATATCTTTTTTCTTAATGCCGTACTTTGCGGCTTCGTTTACTATTCTTTCGGCAATTGCCAGTCTGCCTTCGGCTGTTTCGGGGATACCTGAGTGGTCCATCGTCAGGGCAATGAGTACGCCGCCGTATTTCTTAACAAGGGGGAGTATGTTGTCCATGCTTTCCTGATTGCCGTTTACAGAGTTTACAAGGGGCTTGCCGTTATAAAGCCTCATGGCGGCTTCCATGGCGGCAGGATCGACCGTATCTATCTGAAGCGGCAGGTCGGTAACCACTTGAAGCTCCCTGACCGCTGAGCAAATCATTTTCTTTTCGTCAATTTCAGGCAGACCGACGTTTACATCAAGTATATGGGCGCCCTTATCCTGCTGGGCAATGCCTTCACGCAGAATGTAGTCCATGTCGTTTTTTCTGAGGGCTTCCCTGAATTTCTTTTTGCCGGTAGGATTTATTCTTTCGCCTATTAATATGGGTTCATCTACCACCTCAACAGCGTGGGTGTATGACGAAACCATTGTTATATCCTTGTCGGTCAGCTCCATAAGGGGCAAATCTTTGGCCTTTTCAACCATTTTTTTGATATATTCCGGAGTTGTGCCGCAGCAGCCGCCTATTATCCTTGCGCCGGCCTTGGCTATGTCGCACATTATGTCGGAAAATTCCTCGGCATCAACATCGTATACCGTCTTTCCGTTTTCACTTCTCGGAAGTCCTGCATTGGGAACAACGGCAACGGGTACAGAGGCATATTTTATAAAGTCCGGAAGAAACGCTTCCATTTGTGCCGGGCCCAATGAGCAGTTCATGCCGAGAGCATCCACGCCGAGACCTTCCAGCAGTGCCACCATTGCCTGGGGATTGGCGCCGGTCATAAGCTTTCCGCCTTCGTCATATACGTTTGTTGCGATTATGGGCAGATTGCTGTTTTCCTTGGCGGCAAGTACGGCGGCCTTGGTTTCATAGGAATCGTTCATTGTTTCTATTATTATGAGGTCGCAGCCGTTTTTAACGCCTTCTTGAATAATTTTCGAAAAAGCCTTTACGGCTTCCTCAAAGGGCAGGTCGCCCAAGGGTTCAAGAAGTCTTCCTGTGGGGCCAATGTCCAAAGCAATATATTTTTCACCGCCGACGGCCTTTCTGGCATTGTCGGCGCATCTGTATGAGGCGGCAACCATTTCTTCAATGGTTTTGTCGTCATATTTCAGGGAATTGACGCCGAATGTATTTGTATTTATAACATCGCTTCCGGCCTCGTAGTAGGCCTGATGTATGGATGTCAATTCATCGGGATGGGTTAAGCTCCAATATTCGGGAGCCTCGCCGGGGGCAAGTCCCATTGCCTGAAAGAGGGTTCCCATGCCGCCGTCAAGTATCAATCTGTTGTTTTTAATACGTTCTCTTATATTCATTATAGCTTCCTTTCTTCATCGGAAATGCCAATCAGCGCCGAAACCGATTTTGTCGGGAACAGCATTGTGCCGTTCCTTAAGGCAACGCCTATATTTTTCGGGGTGTTGAGCATTTCAACAAAGTGCTTTTGATATTCCAATGTAAAGTCGGCAAAGCCTGCCGAATACCTTGGTCTTAAGAATTTTCCTTCAGCCGCAGTTCTTTCCTTCAGCTCAGCGTTCAGCTTGTTGCATAGCGCCTCGGTCAGCGCCGAAGCGGAGGCATCTATGGCCAGAGCCTTGGACGGGGTATGCTTGGCGGAGGCTATCATTCTGTCGATTGCCGAGCCCAGTGTGGCCAAAAATATGTAGACCTCGCCGCAGCCTGCGAGATTTTTTGCAAGATAGACGCTTTTTGTCGTAATAGTACCTATGACAAGGGTTTCATCATCGGGGCGAACGATGGGCAGACGGGCAAAGCAGACTCTGCATACTGCGGCTTGTTTTACCTTTTCCACGGCTTCATAGGCCAAAGCCTTTGTTGTATCGTCAGCCTCTCCGTGCACTCCCATATAGCGGTAGACCTCATTCATATTTGGTTCAGGCGAAGGATAGGACTTTTTGGCTATTATCATTTTATTATCTCCGATATGTTTTCCTTTATTTTCTTTGCTACATCAGCGTTGTTCATGGAGTAGATATGAACTGCGTTAAATCCGTTGGCGTAGAGGTCAATTATCTGTTCTGTGGCATAGGCAATTCCGGCCTGTTTCATGGCGGCGGGATCACTGTCGTATCTGTCTGTTATTCTGCGGAAGCGTGAAGGCATGAGACTGCCGGAAAGCTCGCAGGATCTTTTTATCTGCTTGGCGTTTGTAATGGGCATTATTCCGGGAATAACAGGCACCTTGATTCCGGCTTCCCTTATTCTGTACATAAAGTTGTAAATTATGTCGTTGTCAAAGCACATCTGTGTTGTTATGAATTCACAGCCCATGTCAACCTTTTCTTTGAGGTGCTTAATATCCTCTTCCAGAGTCTCGCTTTCGGGATGGCCTTCAGGATAGCAGGCCGCACCGATGCAGAAGCCGCCGAATTCCTTTATTTCGGCAATAAGCTCCGAAGCGTATGTATAGTCGAGGCTTCCTGCGGTAAATCCTTCGGGAAGGTCGCCCCTGAGGGCAAGTATGTTAGTAATTCCTCTGTCCCTCAGCTCATGAAGCTTGCTCTGTATTTCGCTTCTTGTGGATGAAACACAGCTGAGATGGGCAAGGGGAGTTACACCGTATTCGTTTTTAAGCTTTTCGGCAATGGCCACCGTATATTTTGATGTTCCGCCGCCGGCACCGTAGGTAACGCTCATGTAGCTGGGACTGATGGCGGATATTTCCTTAACGGCCTTGTCAACGCTTTCCCAGTTGGCGTCGGTCTTGGGAGGGAATACCTCAAAGGAGAGGGATGGCTTGTCTCCGTTTATTATTTCTGTGATCGGTCTGCAAAAATTATTATTTTCCATATATATCATCCTCACTTATGTTATTGTCAGACAATTAAAACCTACATTAAACTATACTAAACTAATTCATTATTTTAACGTCTTAAAGCCTATAATGTCAATATGTTTAGCCAATGAAATAAAAAAACGGCGATTTTTTAATAAATAATGTAGGTTTTGATGTGAAATTTCCTTGTGCATAAGTTCTTGCAACATTTTTTTACAATTGTCTAAAGGCAAAACTGAGAATGTTGACTTGCAATGATTATTAGTGATATGATTAGCAGAAAGAGGAAATAATGGATTGATGATAAAGGAGATAAATTTGTTTAATGGCTGATATAGTTGAAAAATTCGGACAGATAGTTAATAAGGAGATACCAAAAAATCCCGATACCGCCAGGAAGGAGCTGCTTTTTGCCTATAAAGCCTTCAATGTCAAGCTGAAACACGCTCCGGATAAGAGATTACCCAAGTCCAGACAGTATATGAGCACTGTCTGCATGAATGAGCATATTAAGTCCTTCTCAAATGTGGGGGATTCCGCCATGGTCAGCATATTCCTGCCCTGCGAGGTGCTCAGAGCGATGGACATAAGCACGGTTTTTGCCGAAGGTTTTTCAGCCTATATAACCGGGGCATATGCCGAGAGACCGATGATAGAAGCCGCAGAGGCAGCAGGTATTGCCGAAACCTATTGTTCATATCACAAAATACTTATGGGAGCGGCATTTTCCAAGGTTTTGCCTAAGCCCAAATTTATAATAAATACATCCATAGTATGCGATGCCAATAACCTGACATTTAGGGCATTGGCCGACTATTACGATGTTCCCCAGTTCTATATTGATGTTCCCACCGATACCGAAGAGGACAGCGTGAAATATGTGACGGACCAGCTGAGGGAAATGACCAAGTTCATAGAAAAGAATACCGGACGAAAGCTTGATGAGGACAAGCTTAAAGCCTGTGTGGCAAGAACAAGGGATTCCATAGCGAATTTCAAAAAATGCATGGAGCTTAAGAAGGACAAATATCTTCCCGGAGACATAACAAGCGAGATGTATGAGGTTTTCCTTACCCATACACTGTTCGGCACCGAGGAAACACTGAAATATTCAGAGATGCTTCTTGAAGATTTGAAAAACGCCGAGCCCAAGAAGGGCATACGCCTTCTTTGGATGCACACCATACCCTATTTCCAGGCTCCGCTGAGGGAAAGACTCAATTTCAGCGAGAAATGCCAGATAATAACATGCGATACCAATTTTGAAAACTTTGTTGATATAGATCCCGAAAAGCCCTACGAAAGCATGGCGAGAAAAATGGTTCTGAGCAGCTACAACGGCCCTTCGGAGAACAGGATAAATAAGGCCGCCGAGGTTGCCAAGTATCTTGATGTGGACGGAGTAATATATTTCTGCCATTGGGGCTGCAAGCAGACAATGGGAGCGGCGGTAAACGCCAAGAAAAAACTGGAGGAAGCCGGATTCCCCACCCTTGTTTTGAACGGAGACGGCGGAGACAGAAGGAACACAAGCGACGGCCAGGTGCTTACAAGACTTGATGCCTTTATTGAAATGCTGGAGGATATGAAAAAATGACATATTATGTTTGCAAATATTCGCCCATAGAGCTTTTGGACGGCTTCGAGGCCGACTGCGTAAGGCTGGAGCCCCTTCCCGATAATTTTGACACGGCAGAAAGTTTGGGACACCCCAATATGTGCGGCTACGGAAAGGCCGTAATAGAAGAGGTTTTTGCCAGGGACATAAAGGAAATGATACTTGTGGACTGCTGCGACGTTATCCGCAGGGTTTACGACATATTGGTGGAGAGCGGCCGTATGGATTTCATATATCTGCTGGAGCTTCCCCACAAAAGCGGCGAGGCCGAAACAAGGCTTTTCAAAAAACAGCTCAAAAAGCTGGCCGAAGCTTATGGAGCCTTCAGCGGCAGGAATTTTTCTGTGGAAAAGGCCATGGCCTCCTTTACGGAAACAAAGAAGAACCCCAACGAAAAGCATATACGTATACTCGGCGCCCACGGCGGAAAATTCCTCTATAAGACAGTCAGCGAGAAATTTTCACTTCCTGTACATGACGACACCTGCACCGGCAACAGAAGCCTTGAAATGACCAAAACGCCCAAGGATTTGGATGAATTTATTGATATTTATGCGCCCCTTCTGCTCAGACAGACACCATGCATGAGGATGCTTGACAACAGCGCAAGAAGGTCTGTTTCAAAGGGAACTGCCGGCGTGATTTACCATACTATGAAATTCTGCGACTACTACAGCTTTGAGTATATGAACATTAAAAATAAGCTGGATGTGCCGCTGCTTAAGATAGAGACCGACTGCACCAGTCAGAGCGAAGGACAGCTTTCCACAAGGCTGGAGGCCTTCGCAGAGACATTGGATGCCGGAATGAATCGGAGGAAAATAGAGATGAAAACTGACGGAAAGATTTATACGGCGGGAATCGACAGCGGTTCCACCAGTACGGATGCCGTTATAATGGATAAGGACAAAAATATAATAGGAAAGGCCATTGTTGCCACAGGCGCCGGAGCCACCAACGGAGCGAAAAAAGCCCTTTCACTGGCACTGGAGGAGGCCGGCCTTGCAGAGAGCGATTTAACCCTCATCGTAACCACAGGCTACGGCAGAGAAAACATAAGCTTCGGTGAGTCGTCGGTAACGGAGATTACATGTCATGCCAAGGGCGCTCATTACCTGAATCCGAGAGCTAGAACGGTAATAGACATAGGCGGACAGGATTCCAAGGCCATAAGAATAGACGAAAACGGCTCGGTTATAAGCTTTGTAATGAATGACAAATGCGCCGCCGGAACAGGCCGTTTCCTCGACATGATGGCAAGGACAATGGAGCTGAGCCTTGACGAGATGGGTGAGATGGGACTCCACTGGAAAAATGATGTTACCATATCGAATATGTGTACAGTTTTCGCCGAATCCGAGGTTGTTTCCCTTGTGGCTCAGGATACTCCGCCGTCGGATATAATACATGGACTCAACAACTCCGTTGCCGGAAAGACAGTTTCCCTTGTGAAGCGTCTCGGCGGCGAGAGTGAATATATAATGACCGGCGGAGTTGCTAAAAACAAAGGAATTGTTGCCGCATTGGAGGAAAAGCTGGGCTCTAAGCTGTTCATATCCGAGGATGCACAGCTCTGCGGAGCCATTGGTGCGGCGCTTATAGGAATGGAGTCGTTGACTGAGTAAAGGGCGGTTTGTTATGGAATATTACGCTGAATATAAAAAGGGCAGAGATTTGGCTTGGCAGGCGCTCATTAAGAGCGGCACAAGCTCTTTGCCGGTAAACTTGAAAACTGTGGCCGACAGCTACGGTATAACAGTCATTTCCTTCAAAAAAGCCGAGGAGGACGGCATTATGCCGCAAAACAAGTCAAAACGGAAGGTGCTTGTGAGAAACATAAAGGGCAGAACCACTGTCTTTGTAAACTCCAAGGGGCTTGGCAAAGGCGAAACACGGTTCCTTATAGCCAAGGGAATAGGCCTGTGCCTTATTGCAAAAAAGCCGTGGATTCCGACCAGATATGAATCCTATGCCGCAAAGGTATTCGCCCGAGACCTGCTTATGCCGGCAACTGTGCTTTTCAGTATAGGGGCAGAAAGCCCGTCGGATATTGCGGTCATTTGCGAAACGGCTTTGGAGGATGCCGAGACCAGAGCAGTAAGAATGTCGGAGCTGAGGGAAAGAAACAAATTCAATCAGCACCCTTTGGAACAGCAGACCAAGGAACAATTCAAGAAATTCATAGAAGAAAGGGCTTGACGAATCACCGCCAAGCCCTTTTAAATTTTACATCGATTACAGCGCCTTATTATAAATATTGACTATGTCTTCCTTTGTCAGCGGCATATAGCAGCCTTCGCAGAAGCGGACACAATCGGCGGCCATTTCCTCAAAGTGGGTGCTGTCAATGCCTATTTCGCTGAGCTTGGAGGGCATACCGAGGGATGAGAAAAAGGTCTTTGTTTTATCGATGGCGGCCGTTGCGGCTTTTATGTTGTCGTCCTCGATTATGTTCCATACGTTTCTGCCGTAGTCGGCAAACTGACTGACGGACTTTTCGTTCAGCACATATTCCATCCAAACCGGTGTCAATATTGCCAGTCCTATGCCGTGGGTAATGTCATAGTAGGCCGAAAGCTCATGCTCAATGGGATGAACGCACCATGAAACCTCTGCGCCGTAGCTGAGAAGGCCGTTCAAAGCCAGTGATGAGCACCACATGAGGTTGGCACGGGCATCGTAGTTGTCGGGGGTTTCCAGCGCTATGGGAGCATACTCTATTACGGTCTTGAGCAGTGCTTCGGAAATATGTCTTTGAAGGTTTGTGCCCTCAACATTGGTAAAGTAGCTCTCGAATATATGGCTCATTATGTCAACGGCGCCGGCGGCCGTCTGCTTTTTGGAAACCGTGAATGTATATTCGGGATCGAGTATGGCCATTTTGGGCTTTATATAGTCTGAGCAAATATCCATTTTGGAATTTATTGTGGGATCTGATATAACCGTGGAATTGTCCATTTCCGAGCCTGTGGCGGCCAAAGTAAGCACACAGTATATGGGGAGGGCGCCCTTTATAAGACTGCTGTCAAGCATGAGATCCCAGGGATCGCCGCCGTAAACTACGCCTGCGGCAATGAGCTTTGCACAATCAATGCTGCTTCCTCCGCCGACAGCCAAAAGCATGTCAACGGAATTTTTTTTGCATATCTCTATGCCTTTACGGACAAGCTGTACCCTCGGATTGGGCGTAACTCCGCCAAGCTCGAACACTTCAAGACCGGCATCGCCCATATATTTCATAGCGGCATCATATATGCCGTTTTTCTTTATGCTTCCTCCGCCGTACACCATAAGAACCCTGCTTCTGCTTTCCTTAAGCTCTGAAAGGTGGGAAATCTGTCCTTTTCCGAAATGTATAACTGTGGGAACGGAATATGTAAAATTATTCATATGAATCAACCTCCTGAACATGTTTGTATTAAGTATATCTCAAATAAATTTTGTTGTAAACCAATCAATTTATTCATTAATAAAGAGGATTGGAACATTCCAACCCTCTTAAGTGCATTAGTCAAATACAATTTCTACGTTATTCATTTCTTCCATGAATATATCATACATATTTGTTTTTACGGGATAGCCCAGCTTAGCCAATGTCTTGTCCAAAGCCATGAATGTTTCGGCCATATCCCTGATATTGGCATTTTCGCCCATATGGCCTATCCTTATGACCTTGCCGCCCAGAACGTCAAAGCTTCCGGCAATAAGTATGTTGTAGTCGTCCTTCATTGTGTCGAGAATCTGCCTGTCGGTAAGTCCTTCGGGAACGCGGAAAACCGTTACCGTGTCGCAGTAGCCTGCTTTGGGGTAGAGCTCAAGTCCGGCGGATGTAACTGCCTTCCTAGATGCCTCGGCAATAATTCTGTGTCTGTCATATATGGTTCGGTCAAACAAAACATTTTTAAGCGCCTTGTTGAGCCCCAGTATGTCGCTGATAGGCATTGTGTAGGGGAACCATTTGTCCTTGTAGTAATCCTTAAATGTAAGAATGTTGCAGTAGAACGAAGCGATTGGTGTCTTTCTTTCAAGCATTGACTTCATGGCATCATTGCTTACAGCAATCATGGTAAGTCCCGGAGGCGCCGAAAGGGCCTTCTGAGAGCCCATGCAGCAGATGTCTATTTGGCTTTTGTCCACATCAAGCGGAACTCCGAAGGAGGCGGAAACGGTGTCAACCACAGTCATCATGCCAAATTCCTTAAGCAGGGGGCATATAGAAGAAACATCGTTTAACATTCCGCTGGGAGTGTCGCTGTGAACGACTGTGGCATATTTGAAGTCGTGGTCGCCTTCAAGATATTTTCTCAGCTCATCGGGATTTATCGATTCCCTGTAATCCTTAGTGTAAAGCACCGGTTCGCCGCCGTATATTTTTACGAAGTCGGCAAAGCCCTTTCCGTATATGCCGTTGTCAATGACAAGAACTCTGTCACTGGCTTCCGTAAGGGAGGCGCAGGCAGCCTCAAGACCGAGGATGCCTTCGCCGGAGAGAATATAAACATTTCCTGTTGAATTTATGATATGTGCGATCATATCGCAGGTTGATTTGTAATATTCGGCAAAATCCGTGTCGATGTCCGGATTGGTAGTCATAAGACTTCTTGCCGCCCTAACGTTGTCCCTGACCTGAGTGGGACCGGGTGTCATAATTTTGTACATAGTACCAACTCCTAAAAATAAAACTGCCGAATTAAAGCATTGCCTTTGTTATCTGCTTTTTAAGCGGTTTTGCAACGATTAAAGTAATAATGCCGGCTGCAGTTACCTGAATGATGTTTCCGGGAATGCTGGCAACGGGAATTATCAGATTCTGATAGATAATAGCCTCGGCAATATAATATCCGACAATCTTTATTATAAGCGCTAAAATAATTGCAATCAAGTACCAGAATAATGTATTGTGTTCTTCTTTTTCTGTTATTGCTCCAACAACATAGCCCATTATGCCGACTACTACAAATGTGAACGGAGCCCAAAGAGCCCAGCCTGAGAACAGGTCAAAGAGAGCCATTCCGAAGGCGCCGGAAATCATACCGGTCTTTTTGCCGAAAATAATTGCCGCAAGGAAAAGAGGAACATTTCCTAGATGAATAAGTCCGCCGTTAGCCGCTATTGGCAGTCTGATGTTTATAAAGCCTGTGGCTAAAAATACAAGGGCGATGGCTATGCCGTTTACCGCCACTGATTTAACTGATGATTTTGATTTTACCGCTGTATTGCTCATAAAAAATTCCTCCCTCATTAGTGTTAAGTATGTGTAAAAATCTCGTGTTGACTGTTGTCGTTATGTGCTCTATAATACTATTAAACTGGTTGTGTTAAAACTGCCAGTTTATAAAAATATTATGGTATCAGATGGAGGCGGTACGGCATGATAACATTGAGAGACAGGAACAGCGGCGAACCTATGTACTTGCAGATATATTCACAGCTTAAGGAAGAAATACAGGAGGGCAGGCTGAAAGCCGGAGATAAGCTGTTATCCAAGCGGAAAATGGCGGAAAGCCTCAATGTCAGCGTAAATACCGTGGAAACCGCCTACGGTCAGCTTTTGAGTGAGGGCTTCATTGAGGCGAGGCCGAAAAGCGGATATTATGTGAGCCAAATTGAGGAATTTAACTTCGAAAACAAAAAGAAAGCCCCCGAAAGCGCCTCAAAAAAAGAGGAAAAAGAAAACGGCATAAGGATAAATTTTTCGACCGATGGCGTTGATTATGAGCATTTTCCGTATAATACATGGCGGAAGCTCATGAAAAACTGCTTCAATGAATATAACCCACGGGTGCTCAGAAGTGCTCCGCCGGAGGGGGACTATGAGCTGAGGAAGGCCATAGCCGCCCATGTGTACCGTGCCAGAGGGGTAAACTGTGCCCCGGAGCAGATAATAATAGGCGCCGGTATGGACAACCTCATAAATACAGTAAGCGGAATACTGGGCACGGATTACAAAATAACTATGGAATATCCGGTATATTACGAGGCCTATTCCTTTATCAAGGCCTTGGGGCACAGCGTAGACCTCATACCGGTGGACGAGAGGGGAATAAAAACCGATCTTCTGCCGGACGATTCCGAAAGGGTGGTATATGTCACGCCGTCCCATCAGTTTCCGCTGGGCTTTACGATGCCTGCCGGACGGCGAGTAAAGCTGTTAAAGTGGGCATATGCCGAGGAAAACCGCTACATAATAGAGGACGACTACGACAGCGAGTTTAGATATAATTCTAAGCCCATACCGTCGGTGCAGAGCATTGATATAAAGGGACGGGTTATATATATGGGAACATTTTCAAAGACGATTGCACCTTCTGTCCGCATAAGCTTTATGGTTCTGCCCGAGGAGCTTCTCAAGTTCTATGATGAGAAATACACAAAATTTTCATCAGCAGTATCGGTACTGGAGCAAAACATACTTACGGCATTCATAAACGAGGGGCACTACGAAAGGCACCTCAACCGAATGAGGAAGCTCTACGGCGAAAAAAGAAACGTACTGCTCAATGAGCTTAAGCAGCTGGGCGGCAAGATAAAAATAAACGGTGAGAACGCCGGGCATTATTTTGCATTAAAGCTTTTAAACGGCCTTACCGAGGAGGAAATGATTCGCTTGGCAGAGGCCGAGGGCGTAAAGGTATATCCCATATCAAAATACTTTGTAAACGAAGTGCCGCCGAAATACATGAGCACGGTGCTTATAGGCTATGCGGAGCTTTCCGAAAAGGAAATAACAGAGGGCATAGGCATACTCAAGAGAGTATGGGGATTATAAGAAATTTGAATGAAAGAGCAAAATTATAAAGGTATTTTAATAATTCAGTTAATGCTTAATAGGCAAAGTTGGCTTTTTTCGGCTTTTTCCGCATTGTTTACCGCTAATAACCAATCGTTATATCTAAAAGACTTTTAATCGACATTTTTGTTGAACTGTTTGGTTTCGGGTGTTATACTTAACGTAGATTT
>JAJQDF010000304.1 GCA_021202325.1 Clostridiales bacterium
CAATGACTGTTATACATACTAATTACCTGAAACAGCAATTTTAAATTTTATACAAATCTCAATTTTGCCGACAGAAGCAGTGAACGCCCGAGGAATTCACTTCCGAGGACGGCAAAACCTAATGAATAGCCTATGCAAATGCAAAAGTTTCTCCCGGAACTTTTGCATTTGCTTCCAACAGTAAGCGGAAAGCCCTTAAGGATTTTCGCTTAAGCCGCTCTGCGGCGCCATGAGCTCTGCGAGCGTGATATTTTCAAAAAACTCATCTATCACCTTGTCCAGCTTTACCCACATGGGATAGGTCTTGCATGTATCGACCTTGGAACAGCCCTCCCGGCCGCATTCCAGGCAGGTCACCGGCGCAAGAGATTTTTCGGTAAGCTTGAGTATGGAGCCGACAGTATATGTTTCAGGCTTGCGTGCAAGCTTATATCCGCCGCCCTTTCCTCTGAGGCCGATAACAAAGTGTGCTTTGCTTAGCGACGATACTATACTTTCCAGATATTTTTCCGAAATTTCCTGCCTTTCCGCAATCTCGTTCAGAGTAATATATTCTCCGTTGTCATGCTCGGCTAAATCAATCATAACCCTCAGTGCATATCTGCCCTTAGTGGAAACCTTCATACAAACCACCTCATTTATCAATTTTATCGGAATCATTTCGCTTAATTATCTTTTTTTATTCCTTCGGCTGCTAGTGCTGCTTGTACTGTTCTTATAGCTCTTACTGTTCCTATAGCGCTTAGCATTTCTCTCTTCCGCCTTGGCTTTTTGGCGTTCACGGTTATTGATGTACGCCATGGTAAAGGCCATTCTTTTGTAAAATTCGTCATTGTTTTTATTATTATTGTTATTATATGTACTTGTGGGAGTGTAGTAGTTTTGACTGTAAGACGTTAAATCGGGATCATATTCGTCCAAATCCTCGTTGAAATCCTCGTCAAAGTCTCCATCATACTCATCCGGCGGAACTTTCGCTGAAAAATTGGCGGCTGATTTATTTTTTTCTTCATCTTTAGCCTTTTTGCTTTGAGCCGGCAGCCAAATCACTAATACATATAGTGCAAAAATAGAAGCAAATAACATAATTAGATTACGCATTATCTCTTCATCAGATAATATATATATTAATGTATACATTGTCTCTGCCCCCTGTCTTATTCCGATCGTACATTTTAACCTTCGTATTACCTACATTTATTATAGTTATATTTAAAGCAAATAGCAAGTGTTATGGTTAAAGCAGTAAATTTATCGGCTTTCATTTATTCATTTTGAATAAATATTAAGGCTGATTTAATTTGGCACTATCATTTAAATGTGTTATAATACTTTCTATACGTACAAAATTACACACATTCTCTAAAAAGAGGTAAAAAATATGAGCAAAATAAACTTATCAAGTGCAAAGAGCGGCGCCGTGACAATAGGTCTGCCCCGTGCCATGCTCTATTATCGATACGAAATACTTTGGAAAAATTATTTTTCCGCCCTGGGAGTAAAATATATCGTAAGCGAACCCACAAATAAGGAAATGATAAAGACCGGTTCTGCCTATGCCATAGACGAAGCCTGTCTTTCCACAAAAATATTCATGGGACATGTCAATGCCCTCATAGGCAAATGCGACTATATATTGATTCCGAGGGTGAGCAACTTCGGCTTCAGGCGCAATATGTGCACCAAGTTCGAGGCGCTCTATGATATGACCTGCAATATATTCAGAAAAAGCGGCCAGAAATTTATATCCTATAACGTGGACGAGCTGGCTGGACTGACCGAGGAAAAGGCTTTCATCAGCCTTGGCGAGGAGCTGGCGTTTTCCAGGAAAGAGGCCTACTCTGCATATAAATATGCCAAAAAGGCCGAGGCCGACCATAACAGAAACCGTGTAAAGACTCAGGAGACTCTCTATAAAAAGGGCGGCCTGAAAATTCTCATAGCTTCCCACAGCTATGTGGAGAGGGACGCCTACATCGGTAAGCCGGTAGTGACATATCTTAAGAAAATGGGTGTTGTCCCCATATATGCCGATGTGGTTGACAGAAAAGATGCCCTTAAGGCGAGCGTTAAGGCTTCTCCCACCCTTAAATGGGAGTTCAGCAGAGAAATTGTGGGCAGTATTCAGATAAATAAGGACAGAATCGACGGCATAATACTGCTTTCGGCATTCCCCTGCGGCCCTGACTCCATGGTAAACGAAATGGTAATAAGACGGTTTGCCGGTATCCCTATACTGAATATCCTTCTCGATGACCAGGATGGAACTGCCGGATTGGAAACACGTCTGGAAAGCTTCATTGATATTTTGAGATTTAAGGGAGGCGATTTGTAATGCCGAGAAGTAAAACGAAGGTATCGTTTCCGCAATTCCATTTTTATAACTATCCTATAAAATATTTCATTGAACAGGGACTAGATGCCCAGTATATAACTGCACCTAAAATGATAAACCGCACATTGGACAGGGGTTCAAAATTGAGTCCCGACTATGTTTGTACGCCGTTTAAGGGCACTTTGGGCAGCATGATAGACGGCCTTGAGGCCGGAGCCAATACCCTTGTTATGACAATGGGCGTTTGCCGTTTGGGCTACTACGGCGAGCTTCAGGAGCAGATACTCCATGACATGGGCTATGAATTTGATTTTATAAATCTTTCAGAATACAGCACCGGTAAGCAGAGGGATGTTTTTAGGGCGTTTAAACGCATAAACCCTAAGTATTCCCTGCCAAAGGCCACAAAGACGTTTTTGGATGCGCTGAAAATGGTGGAATATATGGACGAGTGCGAGGAAATTTATTATAAAAACTGCGGCTTTGAAGTAAATAAGGGCAGCTACAAAAAGGTCTATAACAGATTTCTTTCCGCCATGGATACCGCCACATCGAGGGGCGATATAGAGGCAGGATATAAGGCCTTCAAAAGACAGATAAGGGAGATTCCCCTGGATAAGCCCGACCATCCTCTGAGAGTCGGCGTTGTGGGCGAGTATTTCACCGTAATGGATCCCTTCTCAAATTTGGAGGTTCAGCAGAAGCTCTGCAACATGGGCGTGGAAACCTACAGATATATAAACGTAACACATAGAAACATACATTATAATAAGGCGAAAAATCTTAGAGTCGGCATGGAGGATTATTTTAAATATGAAATGGGCCCCACATCAACGATGAACATTTGGGCGGCAAAGGACTACGCCGAAAAGGGCTTTGACGGGGTTATCCATATAAAATCCGCAGGCTGTACTCCGGAAATAGACATTATGCCGGTATTGCAGAACATAAGCGCAGACTATAAGATGCCCATACTCTATCTGACATATGATACCCAGACCAGCGACACCGGTCTTGACACCAGGCTTGAGGCCTTTTACGACATGATAAGCATGAGAAAGAAGGTTATATAATTGAAAGAAGCATATCTTGGAATTGACATAGGCTCCATATCCACAAAGGGAGTTATTATAGACGAAAAAAACAACATCCTTGCCAGCTCATATATTTGGACGGAGGGCAATCCCCTTGGTTCAGCAAAGAAGCTTTTGGCACTGCTTGAAGAGCAGTTTGATAAGGAAAAATATAAAATAGTTGCTACAGGAACAACAGGAAGCGCAAGAAACCTTGTCGGAGCCATGGTGGGCGCCACAATGGTCAAAAACGAAATAACCGCCCATGCCGTCGGTACAACGACACTTCATCCAAATGTAAGAACCATACTTGAGATAGGCGGACAGGATTCAAAGATAATACTTGTAGAAAACGGCGTAGCCATTGACTATGCCATGAATACGCTCTGCGCCGCAGGAACGGGCTCATTCCTTTCCAGTCAGGCCAAGAGGCTGGGTGTTGAGGTTGAGGAGTTCGGAGAGATTGCTCTTTCTTCCAAGCATCCCACACAGATAGCCGCCAGATGCACCGTATTTGCCGAATCCGACCTGGTTCATAAAATACAAATGGGACATTCCAAGGAGGATATTATTGCAGGACTCTGCAAGGCCGTAGCCAATAACTATCTCAATAACGTTGGCAAGGGCAAAAAGATTGTTCCGCCGGTCGTTTTCCAAGGCGGAGTAAGCAAGAACATCGGCGTAAAGAAGGCCTTTGAGGATGCCCTCGGCTGTGAGGTTATAGTCGATGAAAACGGCCATCTTATGGGAGCCTTTGGTGCGGCAATACTTGCCGGAAGAAGCAGTAAGCGCAGGGAGTTTGACTTCTCTGTTGAGGACATGGAGTTCAAGACAAGGGACGTAAACTGCGGCAGGTGTCCCAATAACTGTGAAATAATATGCGTATACAGAGACGGTGTGCTCATTGACTCATGGGGCAACCGCTGTGATAAGGGAGCAATAAAGGTCGGACAAAAGGCAGCCAATTAAAAAAGAGGAAACGACATGATTAAAAATGAAACTCTTGAAACATTGAAAACACGCCGCAGCTGCAGAGCCTATAAGCCGGAGCTTATAACAGACGAACAGCTTGAAACAATACTTGAAGCTGGAGAATGGGCGCCCAGCGGAATGGGAAAGCAGAGCGCAATAATGATTGCCGTACAGAATAAGGACGATGTTGCCGAACTGGAAAGGATAAATGCCGAAATATTCGGAAAGCCGGATTCGCATCCGTTTTACGGTGCGCCCACTGTTGTTGTTGTGCTTGCCGATACGGACAAGCCTACAGCCATATATGACGGAAGCCTTGTTATGGGCAACCTTATGAATGCTGCCGCTTCCATCGGTGTGGACTGCTGCTGGATACACAGAGCAAAGGAAACATTCGAGAGGGAGGATGGAAAGGCTCTTCTTAAAAAATGGGGAATTGAAGGAAACTATATCGGCATAGGAAACTGCATATTGGGCTATGCCGCTCAGGAAATCCCTGCCCCTGCACCGAGAAAAGAAAACTATATTACAATAATTAAGTAATGAGCCGGGCTTTCATACCGTATCAGTTTAAACGGAGGTTAATAATATGACGGAGGTTGCGGCCGCACTTATATGGAGGGACGGCAAATTTCTGATATGTCAAAGACCGCCCCAAAAGGCCAGAGGCCTGCTATGGGAATTTGTCGGCGGAAAGCTTGAAAAGGGCGAAACTGCGGCGGAGGCGCTGATTCGTGAGTGCCGTGAGGAGCTGGATATAACCGTAAAACCCAATGATATATTCATGGAGGTTGTCCATAAATATCCCGATATAGAGATAAAGCTTGTGCTTTTCAATGCCGAGATCGCCGAGGGCAAGCCTAAGCTCATAGAGCATGTGGACCTGAAGTGGATAACGCCAAGTGAGATAGACAGCTACGATTTTTGCCCGGCGGACGAGGAAATCTTAAAAGAGATAAAAAGAAAAACATCAGACAAATGAGGAAAAAACGATGAAAGTATTTGAGAGCGGAGTATACAGACCGCCAATGCACGGATACAGCCTTCTGCTGAGGGTTACGGAAAACTGCCCTTGGAACAAATGCCATTTCTGTATGCTCTATAAGGGCACGCAGTTTAGGACAAGGCCTAACAATATAATACTTGATGAAATAGACAATATAGGTTATATTAAAGACAGCATATTAAGCCATGTGAAGGACGGAAGGCTTGACATGGATTCCCTGAATAGGGAATATGCCGCCCTTAGAACCATTGAAGAAAAAGAATGCTATGCCATGGTGTTCAACTGGATTGCCAATAACGGCATGGAATCCATATTCCTTCAGGACGGCAACACAATGGTGCTTAAAACTAACAGGCTTCTTGAAATATTGGAGAGAATAAGGCTTCGCCTGCCGGAGCTTAGGATAATTGCGTCATACGGCAGAGCGGATACGCTTTGCTTAAAGAGCGCCGAAGAATTCAAGGAGCTGAGGGAAGCTGGACTGAACATGATGCACTGCGGCTACGAAACCGGTTCTGCCGAAACGCTTAAGCTCATAAACAAGGGCTTTACCGTAGAACAGGAGCTGGAGGCCGGCCATAAGCTTAAAAATGCCGGAATAACAATGAATCTTTTCTATATGCCGGGCAATGGCGGAAGGAGCGGCTGCATCCGCAACGCCGCCGAAACAGCCCGGGTTGTGAATGATATAGAGCCCGAATATGTGAGGCTCAGGAGCTTTGTGCTTAAGGAAGGCACTATCCTTCGTGAAATGGAGAGACGGGGCGACTTTGTCAACTGCACAGAAAACGAAAAGGTGGAGGAGCTTAGGACTTTCTTGGAAAGCCTCAGAAGCCTTAATACCACCATCGTCAGCGACCACATTATAAATCTGCTGGATGTACACGGCCTTGTTAAGACCGATAAGGGCAAAATGCTTGGCCTGATTGACGGCTATCTTGCCCTTCCGGAGGACATTCAGAGGGAGTATCAGCTGGCAAGAAGACGTTTTTACATAAATACGCCTACTGATATGGAGCAATTGGGAGCCGGCGAGAGAAGCTATATAAAGAGGACGGCCGACAGCATATCGGATAAAAACGAGTGGGAAAGTTTGATGAGGTCGTACCTGGAACATATGATCTGACGCAAAAAGTTTCCAAAGTCATAATCGGGTGCTGGCACCCAGATTTATGACCTTGGAAACTGCAAGAACATGAGAACGTAGCCATTTTTCATAGAAAAATGAGCGGGTTCGAATGGTTTAGGATTTCGAGAACGTTTAGCGTGGAGAAATCCATATTGCGTCATATCAATTTAAAAAAGCAGTGGTTAGTGAGTAGTATTTAAAATCTGCATATAAATAAAAACGTATTACAAAGGGGTTATTTTAATGGAAGAAAATGAAACAATGAATGTACAGGCAGAAGCCGATTTGTCTGAAGAACAGCCGGAAGCAGAGAACAATTTTCCTGCAGAACAGGACGATGAGGAAAATGCCGTAACAGAGCCCATACGCACAGTGGAGGACGGCTATGCCGCCTTTGCTGAGAAAAACTACGGAGAGGCGGAGAAAATTTTCCAGAGCATCAATGCCTTTGAGCTGTCGCCAATGGCACTCTACGGAGAAGGCCTTTCAAGACTGTACAAAGAGGACCTTGAAAATGTGAGATCGTACACCCTTAAGCTGAACCAGGCGCTGGAGGTTGCGGAAGAAGCGGATGATATTAAAAAAATAATATTGATGGCGCTTGATGTAAATGCCGACCTGGAGGAAAGGGTAAACGGCATGGTTCCCAGCAAAAAAAGGACTGAGGTTGCGCCCTACATAGTCTATGTTGACAACTGCTACGATTTTTGTCTTTTCATGATGGAGGAGATTGAAACAAGGAAGCTCATGGATGATGTGGAACTGAACAGAGCATATTATACCTTTCTCAAGGCAGCGGCAAAATTTTTCAGAAAGGTTGACTCTGTTCCCAGAGTTGACCGAAAGAGGTACGGCAGAGATTTTAATCTGTTCAAGCTGATTTTGTCGCAAATGAAGGCAAATAAATATCTTCCCGAAACAGAGGAGGATTTCAAGGCGGCAAAGGAGGTTGTCGAAGACGTAGACAAAGGACGCAAGGCGGACGACAAAAAGGCCAGAAGACTGATGATATTCATGCTGGTGGTTTGCCTTTTTGTTATCCTGTTTATGAACAGACTGCTTGGAATATAATTAAAACGACGGAAAGCTGAAATACCGGCAGGTACCAGGCTTTCCGTATTTCATATTATCCGTACTATTGACTAATTATGCCATATGTACTATAATTCATATCATTATGATAGGATTTATTTGGAGGCGGTGCCATGAAAACTGTTACAATAGAGGAGCTTGAAAATACTGACCTGAACGAGGTTTGTATTCTTGACATTAGGCAGAGGAAGGACTACGAAAAAGGAAGCGTACGGAGTGCTGAAAACATAATTAACATACCGTTCGACGAATTATCTGCCGATAACGGCCTTTTGCCGAAGGACACACCCATATATATTATCTGCTATAAGGGCGAAAGCAGCGGCGAAGCCTGTGAAATGCTTGAAAAGGCCGGATTTGATGCCTATAGTATTGAGGGCGGCTACAGAGAATATTGGAGGAACTGGCTTATTAAGAATGTAGATATTTAATCGAAATATTAATTTAGTTATATTTATTCAGGAGGGAGAAATATAAAATGATAACAAGAGACGAGGCGTGGGCACTGCTCACCGAATATAATCAGGATCCGTTCCATTTGGAGCATGCGGAAATTGTTGAGGGTACTATGAGGTACTTTGCCAAGAAGCTGGGATATGACGAGGATTTCTGGGGAATTGTCGGACTTCTTCACGACCTGGATTTTGAAAAATATCCCGAACAACACTGCATAAAGGAGCAGGAAATAATGCGTGAAAGAGGCATTGACGAGGCCATTATCCATGCAACGGCAAGCCACGGCTACGGTTTGGCATCTGACATAAAGCCTGAGCATGAGATGGAGAAGGTTCTCTATGCCGTTGATGAGCTGACGGGACTTATCGGTGCCGTTGCCATAATGCGCCCGTCAAAGAGCGTACAGGATTTGGAGCTGAAATCGGTTAAAAAGAAATTCAAAACGCCAAAATTTGCGGCCGGCTGTTCCCGTGAGGTAATACAAAACGGCGCAGATATGCTGGGCTGGACGCTGGACGAGCTCATCGAGAGAACAATTGCGGCGCTCAGAACATTCAGACCTTAAAAAGGTGGGTACAATGTCAGATAGATTTTCGAGAACGGAGCTTCTTTTGGGAGCGGAAAACATGGAAAAGCTGGCCAATGCACGGGTTGCGGTATTCGGAATTGGCGGTGTGGGCGGCTTTGCTGCCGAAGCCATTGCTAGATGCGGTGTCGGAGCCATGGATATAATAGATAACGACAGGGTTTCCGAGTCAAACATAAACAGGCAGATTATTGCGCTAAGCAGCACCGTCGGCAGATACAAAACCGATGTTATGAAAGAGCGCCTGCTGGACATAAATCCCGATCTAAGGCTTACGGTGCACAACTGCTTTTATCTGCCGGAAACTGCGGACGAATTTGATTTTTCCGAGTATTCCTATGTAGTTGATGCGGTGGATACGGTTACGGCAAAGATTGACATAATCGTGCGTTGCAAGGCACTTAATGTGCCGGTCATAAGCTGTATGGGCGCCGGAAATAAGTTGGATCCGACTATGCTTGAGGTGTCGGATATATATAAAACATCGGTTTGTCCCCTTGCCAAGGTTATGCGCCGGGAGCTTAAAAAACGGGGTATAGACAGCCTGAAGGTGGTATATTCCAAGGAGGAGCCCATAAAGCATAAGTGTGCCGCTAAAGAGCAAACCGGCAGACGAGCCATTCCGGGCAGTGTATCATTTGTGCCGTCAGTGGCGGGGCTGATAATGGCGGGAGAGGTAGTAAGAGAGCTGACGCTGTTAGGATGAAATCTGCGATTTCATCCTGTAACGGGGGCAAATGCAAAAGTTCCACGAGAAACTTTTGCATTTGCAGTGGCTGTGTTTTATGCATAGACGTCCTCGGAAGTGAATTCTTTGGACGATTACTGCTTCTGTCGGTAAAACTGAAGTTTGTACAAAATATAAAGTTATCGTTTTCGAGTAACTATTATGTTTAACAGACACCGCTTGAGGAATTTATTTCCGAAAGTGCCGAGGCTTAGGTAGTAGCCAATGCAAATTGAAAAGTTTCAAGGGAACTTTTCAATCTGTCGCCGCAATAAGCTGAAATCTCCCAAAGATTTCAGCTTACACGGCTCTGCCGTGGCCGCCTGAGGAATTCACTTCCGAAGGTGTCAACGCATAGAAAACAGCCAAAGTAAAAGCCAATGTTTCGATGATTTTACGGAACATTGGCTTTTACTGCCGCCAGTAAGCAGAAATTCACAGGAATTTCTGCTTAAAGCGCTCAGCGCTTATAAGGAGTATTTTCCAGCGGCAATTTTGTCCTAAACTCCCTATCCTTATTGTAATACGCAAGCTGTACCGCAGGGGCAGTGGGTATGGAGGCAATTTCGCCTATGCCCTTGGCTCCGCAGGCAAGGCCGCCTATGTTTTTGCCTACGATTATGGACTCCAGCTCAGGGGTTTTATCGGCTCTGAAAAGCCCCAAAGTTCCGTATTTGGCCAATGGCTTGCCGTTTTCAAGCGGATAGTCCTCGGTCAGGGCATAGCCCAGACTCATCACAACTCCGCCTTCTATCTGTCCTTCCACTGACTTGGGATTTACCGCTGTTCCCACATCGTGGACGGCCACAACCCTCTTCAACGTTCCGTCGTCGTTTAACTCCACTAGGTGCGTGGCATAGCCGTAGGCTATATGGCTGACGGGATTTTCTTTGTCTGAACCCATTTTGTCTGTAATTCCCGTGTATTCGCCGAAAAACTCACGGCCGTTTAGGGCTTCCAGCGTTCCGGCCTCATCCAATGCTTTTTTAAGCTCTTTGGCGGCTCTCACAACGGCTTCGCCTGTGAAAAGCGTCTGCCTGGATGCCGTTGTGTTGCCCGAATCCGGCGAAAACTTTGTGTCCGGGGTGTCGTATATTATATTTTCATGGGAAATTCCCGTTGTTTCGCATATCATCTGTATCTGTACCGTTCCCATGCCCTGACCAATGCAGGCCGCAGAGGATGTGACATGTACAATGCCGTCCTTAACGGTTATACGACAGCGCCCGGTGTCCGGTATTCCTACGCCTAAACCGCTGTTTTTGAGGGCGCAGGCGATTCCTGCTTTGGGATTTTTCTCGTAAATATCCCGTACCGCATCAAGAGTTTCCACCAGCGCTGTGCTTTCATCGGCAATCTGTCCGTTGGGCAGTATGTCGCCGGGACGAAGGGCGTTGCGGTAGCGTATCTCAAAGGAGGATATGCCCACCATCTCCGCCAGCTGATTTATGTTGCATTCCGTGGCGAAACAGCTCTGGGTAACACCGAAGCCCCTAAACGCTCCGGCCGGGGGATTGTTGGTGTAATAAGCCTTGCCGGTAATGTCTATGACCTGATAATTGTAAGGCCCGGCGGCATGGGTGCAGGCTCTCTGCAGAACCGGTCCGCCAAGACTGGCATAGGCGCCTGTGTCGGATATTATGACGGCCTTCATCGCCGTAAGATAGCCATTTTCGTCGCAGGCCGTGGTGAAATCCATTTCCATGGCGTGCCGCTTCGGATGAACGAGTATGCTTTCCTGCCTTGTCAGCTTAACCTTTACAGGACGGCCTGTTTTCTGCGCCAAAAGTGCGGCGTGGTGCTGTACGCTCATGTCCTCCTTGCCTCCGAAGCCGCCGCCGACCATTGCGGCCGATACTCTAACCTTTTCAAGCGGCAGTCCTGTGGCATCGGAACATTCACGCCTTGTCTGATATATGCCCTGGTCGCCGCTGATTATGTGTATGCCTCCGTCCTCCGGAAAGGCTACGGCGCATTCGGGCTCCATGAAAGCGTGTTCCGTAAAGGGAACGCTGTAGTGATTCGTAACCTTGTATTTGCTTTTCGCTATGACCTCATCGGCATTTCCTCTAACTAAATGCTCGGAAGCCAAAAGATTGCCGTCCTCATGGAGAAGGGGCGCTCCCTCCTTCATGGAATCTGCCGGCGAAAATATTCCCTCTAAGGGCTCATATTCCACCTTTATAAGCTTTTTGACCGTATCTAAAGCCCGTTGATTTTCGGCGGCAATAAGCACAATGGCATCGCCTAAATAGTGGGTTGTTCCGCCGATAGGGATAAGCACATCCCAGTCACGTTTAAGATGGCCGACCTTCTGGGTTCCGGGAATGTCCTCGGCTCCCATTATGCATACTACGCCCTCAACCTTTTCGGCCTCGGATTTGTCTATCGAAAGGACTTTGGCTCTCGGATATTCGCTTCTAAGCGCCGAGCCCACAAGCATGTTTTCCATGTAGAAATCATCGGCATATTTGGCTGTGCCCAGTGCCTTTGCTTCGGCATCCACCCTGTGTATGTTTTCGCCCAAAAGCCCGATGTATTCTGTCTTTTTGACGGGTTTGTTTTCCCTCAGTATTTCGGCGGCTAAAGATATTGCCTCCTCAATTTTTTTGTAGCCGGTACAGCGGCATATGTTGCCCCTTATTGCGGTCTTTATATCCTCTGTTGTAGGACTTAAATTTTTGTCCAGCAAAGCCTTGGCGCACATAACCATGCCGGGTATGCAGAAGCCGCACTGAACCGCTCCAGCCTCGGAAAAGGCAAAGCTGTATACCTCCTTTTCCCTCTCGGTCAGTCCCTCGCATGTGATTATGGTTTTGCCGTCGAGACGGTCGGTTTTCTGCACGCAGGCTTTCATTGGCTTTCCGTCAATAAGCACTGTACATGCTCCGCAGGCTCCTTCGCTGCATCCGTCCTTCACTGATGTAAGGCCTAAGTTTTCCCTCAAAAATGGCATGAGCTTGACGTTTTCGGTAACTGTATATGAAATGCCGTTTACTGTAAATACGGACATGGTATAGCCTCCTTTCAACAGCTCTTTTTTCAATGGTAACACTTTAATGAATGCATTTCAAGCGGATTGGAAATGGAGCGTTATTCTAAATTAAGGATAAAGCTATTTTCATGAAGCTCTTTATTTAAAGTAAAATCTGTCTATTATAAA
>JAJQDF010000250.1 GCA_021202325.1 Clostridiales bacterium
ACCTTAAACCCACTGAAATATTAGTAAGTTATTTGTAAAAATAGCCGTGAATAATCTAATATCCACGGCTAAAAATCATTGTACACGTTTGAATTTAATATTTGTAAACAAGCTATATCAGCCTTTGTTATCATCAGCTTCTTTATTAGTTTGTTCTAACTGTTCCAATCGCTCCAAGTCAGCCAGTACAAGCTCCCTAACATATGCATTACAGCTTTTACCGGTTATGTTATATATTCTCTGTTTAGTTCCTTTTGGCAATTGTATATCTAATCTATCAATGTTTGCCATAAACTTTTTTGTTGCCTTACGGCGTGACTCTTTTGCACTATCAGTCAAGCTATCATAATTTACATAATCTGACATATATATTATTCATCTCCACTCTTTAAATTATACTTTAAAAATCGCAAAATTTATTTTGCCAATTATACCAATTAATAACATAATTTAATTATCAAACAGCGCTTTGGAGAACTCCATAGGGTTGAATACCTGGAGGTCGTTCACACCTTCGCCGACTCCGATGTACCTAACCGGTATGTTGAGTTCATTCTTTATGGCGATTACTATTCCTCCCTTAGCTGTACCGTCAAGCTTGGTAAGCACAAGTCCCGTTATATCGGCAACTTCATTGAAAAGCTTGGCCTGCTGTAGGGCATTCTGTCCCGTCGTTGCATCAAGCACAAGGAAAACCTCTGTATTGGCCTCGGGGTATTCACGTCCGATAACCTTGGCTATCTTTTTAAGCTCCTCCATAAGGTTCTTTTTGTTGTGAAGACGGCCTGCTGTGTCGCAAATAAGCACATCAGTTTTACGGCTCTTGGCCGCATTTACCGCGTCAAAGATAACTGCGGCCGGATCAGAGTTTTCCTCATGGCATATAACATCGGTCTTTGTGCGCTCTCCCCAAACCTTAAGCTGGTCAATGGCCGCCGCCCTGAATGTATCCGCCGCCGCCAAAAGTACAGTTTTTCCCTCAGCTTTATAGTTGGAGGCCAGTTTGCCTATTGTCGTAGTTTTGCCGACACCGTTTACGCCTATAACAAGTATTACAGCCGGCGGCTTAATCTCGAATGTTTCCTCTGCACCTTCGGAAAGTATGGCTGTTATCTCGTCCTCCAGCATGCCTTTTATAAGAGAAGGATCTTCGGCATGCTCTTTCTTTACACGTTTTTTGAGGTTCTCGATTATTTTAAGCGTAGTCTCAACACCAAGATCGGCCATTATAAGGCTTTCCTCCAGCTCGTCAAAAAGGTCGTCGTCTATCTTTGTAAAGCCGCCAAGTACAGAGTCTATTCCTCCGAAAATGTTATTTTTCGTTTTCTCAAGGCCTTCTTTAAGTCTTGCGAAAAATCCCTTTTTAGGCTCATCGTCTGCTTCGGCCACTTCGCTCTCAGCTTCTTCTGCCTCTGTTTCATTAGTTTCAACATTCGGTTCTGAGTCTTCCTCAGCTTCAGGCTCAATAATTTCTTCGGCTTCAGATTCTAAATCTTCCTCGGCTTCAGCCTCTTCCGCTGTCTCGGCTTCCGGTTCGGCAATTTCTTCTGCCTCAGACTCTTCGACTGTTTCGCTCTCATGCTCTGTTTCTTCCAGTTCTTCGGCCTCTTCAACCGCTCCTTCGCACTCAGGCTCTGTTTCTTCGCCGTTTATGCTCTTTTCAACATCGTCCTTTACTTCGTCCTTTACTTCGTCCTCAAGCTTTTTGACATTCTCAACGACTTCCGTCACAACCTCTTCGCTCACCTGCTCCTCAGTTTCTTCCTCTATTTCGGAAACGGCATCACGAACTATTTCCTCGACGGTTTCTTCGTTTTCATTGATATTCTCATTGGTATTTTCATTATTATCTCTGTATTCCTTGCCCTTGAGGAAATCTAAAAATCCCATATTTCCACTCCTTACCGGCCAACGGCCTCATCAAATTTAACCGACACAATTTTTGAAATACCCTGCTCCTGCATGGTGACTCCGTAGAGCACATCGGCGGCCTCCATTGTTCCCTTCCTGTGGGTAATGACAATGAACTGCGTATCCTCGGAGAAACGCTTTAAATAATCTCCGAACCGTTGTACATTGGCATCATCCAGCGCCGCCTCAATCTCATCAAGTATGCAGAACGGCGACGGCTTCATCTTGAGTATTGAAAACAGTATTGCAATGGCGGTCAGTGCCCTTTCTCCGCCGGACAGCAATGTCATGTTCTGCAGATTTTTTCCCGGCGGCTGTGCAATTATCTCTATTCCGCTTTCAAGCACATCATCCTCGTCCGACAGCTTAAGATATGCCCTTCCGCCGCCGAACATCTCTCTGAATACCTCGTTGAAGTTTTCGGATATAATCTCCAGCTTTTCTCTGAACTGCTTTTCCATAAGCCCCGAAAGGTCATGTATTATTCCCTTGAGCTTTTCTTCGGCATCAATTATGTCGTTTTTCTGCTTGGTCAGGAACTCATAGCGTTCCTTTGTTTCCTTATATTCGTCAACCGCATGAACGTTTACGGCACCCAGAGACTTTATCTCTGATTTCAGCTCTCTGGCTCTCTTGGAAATTTCAGATACGGGCTCATCGCTCAGCTGTATTTTTACGGCTTCGGGATATGTAATCTCATAGCTCTCCCACATGTCGTCGTTGAGGTGTTTTCTCTCCTCCGACAGCTTTTCTGCCTTAGCCTCAAGACGTACAAGCTCGTTTTTATACTTAAGTATTGTATCACGGCAAGTATTCAGCTTTTCTTCCTGTGCCGAAAGCCTGTCGTTTTCCTTTCTTCTGTCTTCGCTGACCTTTTCAAGCTCCTGCTCTTTTTCTTTCTTGCGTTTGCGGCTGCTTACCGTATTTTCTGCGGCCTTATCGGCAAGAGCCTGCTTTTCTTCTTTTTGGACAGCGTTGGCCTCTATTTCAGCTGAAATGCTTTCTATCTTTTCAGCAAGGGAAGCCTTTTCGGCATTTAGCCTTTCCATATTGTCGGCGGCCGCCTGCCTTCTCTCTGATGCAGAAGAAATGTCGACTTTCAACGCTGTTATTTCTTCAGCCGCTATATCTCTGCCGCTCTTTCCGCTTTCGGAATTTTCCTTATACTCATTGAGCATATTTTGAAGCTCTGATATTTCGTTTTCGGTTGATAAAAGCTCTTCCTTAGCTTTCTGCCTTTCTTCCTCCGCCGCTGAACTCTGTTCTTCAAGCCGGCTTTCCTCGGTCTCTATGGCCTTGAGCTTTTCGTCATATTCCTCTGTTTCCTTCTTTATTCTCTCAAGCTCCTGGTTAGCCGTTATATAATCAATGTCGGCTTCCTTGGCTTCTTCCTTTTTATCCTCAATCTCTTCGTCGTATTCTTCGGCCTTAGACAAGTTTTTGTCCTTTTCGGCAGTAAGTCCTTCGCAGGCGGCTTTAAGACTTTCGGTCTCAGTCTTAAGGCTGTCCATTTCCCGCTTTCTTCCGAAAACGCCGCCGTCTCGCCTTCCGGTACTTCCGCCTGTGATTGCGCCGCCCGGCATAAACAGCTCGCCATCAAGGGTAACAAGACGATAGCCCTGTTTATATTTTCTTGCAAAGGCAATGGCATTCTCCATAGTATCAATGACGACTATTCTGCCTAGAAGGCTTTCGGCAATGCCTGCGTATTCCTTATCATACTTAACAATGTCGCTGGCCGCCGCAATAACGCCCTTCTCACCAAGAATCACAGATTTTTCGGCACCGAGAGTTCTTCCCTTTACGGTGGCCATGGGCAGGAAAGTTGCCCTGCCGAGCTGATTTTTCTTGAGATAGTTTACCGCAGTCTTGGCATCGCTTTCCTTCTCGACAACAATGCTCTGCAGTGTGCCGCCAAGGGCAGTCTCTATAGCCGTTTCATATTTTTCATCGGTCTTAAGAAGCTGAGCAACCGCCCCTCTTACGCCTTTGAAATCGGGGTTTTCGCCGTCCCTCAGGCGAAGTATCGCCTTGACCGACTTATAATATCCGTCATGCTCCTTCTCCATATCGGTAAGTACTCTGAGCTTGGATTCCTTTTCGGCAAGCTTTTGAGTTTTCTCGCTCAGTCCCTCGTCAATGATGGAAACTATTTTCATGACAGCCGCTTTTCGGCTTTCCAGTCTGGCAATCTCACTCTTTATGTCCTCTGCGTTTTCGGCACTGCTCTCCGCTCTAAGCTCTGCCGATTTTGCCTGTATTCTTTTGTCCTTCAGGCGGTTTTGCGTATCGGCTCTATCCTGCAAAAGCTGTTTTTTTCTGGCCTGATACTGTTCCAGTACGGCTTCTGTTCTTTCGATTGTACTTTTTATATTGGCAGTCCTCTTGATTTTCTCAATCATTTCGGACTTGTAATCTTCTATTTTTTCTTCACGCTCGGTCTGCTTTTCAAGCAATATACTTAAGGCTTTTTCCTTTTCCCCAAGGAGCGCTTTCATACTCTCTATGTCCTCATCGGCTTTTTTGAGCACTTCGGTCAAATCAGATATAGCTTTAGCATTTTCTTCGGCTTTGCTCTTTGTTTCCTCTCCTTCGCCCTTCAGCCTTTCTGATGAAGCATCGATATTTCGTATCTGCTCGGCAGTCAGGCGGCAAATACCGTCGTTTTTCTCTATTTCACCGCTCAAATCGGCAATATCACGGTTAATCTGCTCTATTCTAACGGACATTCCCTGAGAGTTTGCCTTTATGCTTTCAGCCTCGGCCTTCAATTTTTCCAACTTTTCCTCGTTGTCGGCTATATCAATGTTGGAGTTCTCAATAAGGCCTGTGACCTCTCCAATGCTTTTCTCCAGCTTCTCACCGTTTATTTTGAAAAGCATTATGTCAGCCTCTTTTATTCTGCCGTAAAGCTCCAGATATTTTTTGGCTTTTTCGGCCTGTTTTTCGAGAGGCTCTATTTTTGATTCTATCTCGCTTATTATATCCGTTATTCTGACCAAGTTCTGCTGTTCCTTTTCCAGCTTTGCCTCGGCTTCGTTTCTTCTGTTTTTATATTTCACGATACCGGCGGCTTCCTCGAAAAGCTGCCGTCTGTCCCCGCTCTTGTTGCTCAATATCTCATCAATTTTGCCCTGTCCGATTATGCTGTATCCGTCACGGCCTATGCCGGTATCCATAAACAACTCATATATGTCCTTGAGGCGGCATTCCGTACCGTTTATTAAATATCCGCTTTCGCCGGAACGATAAACACGTCTTGTTATTTTTATCTCGGAATATTCCACAGGTATTTTCTTATCTGTGTTGTCAATCGTCATGGAAACCTCGGCAAAACCAACCGGTTTCCTTGCGGCAGTTCCGGCAAATATGACATCCTCCATCTTGCCGCCCCTGAGGCTCTTCGGCTTCTGCTCGCCAAGCACCCATCGAACCGCATCGGAAATGTTGCTCTTGCCGCTTCCGTTTGGACCTACAACAGCAGTTATACCCTTATTAAATTCAAGCTTTACCTTTTCGGGAAAGGATTTAAAGCCCTGTAAGTCCAGTTCCTTTAAATACATAGGTTAGCACCTCATTAAAATACTGATTTTCCTCCGACGATACAGTGAGTTGTCACACCGCTGACCGTCAATCCCTTTGCCGGCGTAAATTTGGCCTTGGAATAAAACTTCGAAGGCTCAATTGTATACTCTTTTTCCAAATCTATTATAGTTATATCGGCATCGCATCCGGCCTTTATTTCCCCCTTTGAACCAAACCGCAGTATTTCGGCAGGATTTTTCGACATTTTTTCAACCAATTGCTCCAAAGTAATTGCACCTGAACGCACCAGTGCTGTGTAGCTCAATGCAAAGGCTGTCTCAAAGGAAGAAATGCCGTATGCAGCCGTGTCAAATTCTCTCTGCTTATGTTCTATTCTTACCGGCATATGTCCCGAAGCGATAACATCTATCGTTCCGTCAGCTATTCCCTCTATTATTGCCTCCGTGTCTTCCTTTGTTCTGAGCGGCGGAATGACCTTGGCATAGGTATTGTACTGCATGGCCGCATCCTCTGTCAGAGTGAAGTAATGGGGACATGTTTCGCAAGTGACATTTACTCCCCTTTTCTTTGCCTGTCTTATCTGCTCAACGGCGCCCTTTGTGCTTATATGGGCAATATGGAGCCTTGCGCCCGTGTTTTCCGCAAGCACAATGTTTCTGGCAACAATGACGTCCTCAGCTTCCCTGGGCATACCTTCAAGGCCAAGCAGAGTTGAAACTCTGCCTTCGTTTATAACGCCTACTCCTGAAAGCGCAGTATCTTCGCAGTGGGTTATAACCGGAGCATCAAACATTTTGGAATATATAAAAATATTTCTCATAAGGCTTGCGTTTTCAACTGTTAAATCTCCATCGGCAATGCCCACCGCACCGGCACGCATCATTTCGCCTATCTCGGAAAGCCTCTCTCCCTTACAGCCGATTGTCATACTGCCGTAGGGATATATATTGACATGGGAATACTCCCTGCTTTTAGTGATTATATATTCGACAACGGTCTTGTTGTCCACAACAGGATCTGTGTCTGGATTGCATACGATTGTTGTAAATCCTCCTCTTGCCGCACTCATGGAGGCCGTTTCTATGTCCTCCACGCTCTCATGTCCCGGATCGCATATTGTACAATGCATATCTATAAGTCCGGGAAATACATACGTTCCGCTTGCATCTATTATTTCGGCATCATCGCATTTAAGCGAATATCCGACCTCGGATATTTTTCCGTCTTCTATCAGTACATCGGCCGGTTTATTTATGTCTATGCCTTCGGCCATAACGAATCCGTTTTTAATCAAACGCTTCATGCAGTCCGCCTCCTATCTGAGAAAGTATGTAAAGCATAGCCATTCTTACGGCAACGCTGTTTCCTATCTGGTCATTTACTATACACTGGGGACTGTTAATAACGCTTGTGGCAATTTCAACACCCCTCTGAATCTGTCCCGGGTGCATTACTATGGCATCGTCCTTGGCATATTTCATAAGGTTCTCGTCCACAAGGAACATACTTCTGTATTCATCCAACGACGGTATTTTGTACACACAATTTTCAGAGGCGGCAATTCTAGTTGAAAGTATAACATCGGCCTGATCCACAGCCTCTCTGGGATCAAAGCATACCTTTACTCCAAAGCTTTCCAACTCGGATGGTATAAGGGTGGAAGGGCCTGTGACACGAACCTCGGCTCCCAGCTTAAGCAGTCCCCATATGTTGCTTTTGGCCACACGGCTGTGGGTAATGTCTCCGATAATAGCTACCCTTAAGTCTTCAAAGCCGCCCTTTCTCTCCTTTATTGTCATAAGATCCAGCAGGGACTGTCCCGGATTTTCGTTGTGTCCGTCTCCGGCATTGATTACGGAAGCCTCCACGCAGTCGGCAAGTATTCTCGCCGCTCCCGACATTGGGTGCCTGAGTATTATAAAGTCAGCTCCCATCTGGTCTATGAGCTGTCCAACATCCTGGAGTCTTTCCTTCTTCTCACTGGCAGCAGTTGCGTCCATGTCAATGACATTGGCGCTCAAATGCTGAGCCGCCAGCTCATAGGCAAGCTTTGCCCTTGTGCTGTAATCATAGAAAAGCATTATGACCGACTTTCCCTGTAAATGCGGAACCTTTTTATTTTTCTGATTTATTACAAACTTCATGGTTTCCGCCGTTTTCAATATATAGTTCAATTCTTCTGCGGTCAAATCTCTTATGCCAAGAAAATCCTTTCTGTTCAAAAACATGATGTCTCCTCCAAAATGCTACACATTCCTGCACCTGTTGATAAGCTTTCCAAAATATTCGGGCAAAGGCGATTCAAATTCCATGTATTCGCCAGTGGTCGGATGTACGAAGCCTAGAACCCTTGCATGAAGCACCTGCCCATTGAGGTTAAATGGCTGTTTTTTGGGGCCGTAAACGCTGTCCCCCAAAAGGGGATGCCCAATATAAGTCATGTGAACCCTTATTTGGTGGGTGCGGCCTGTTTCAAGCTGTGCCTCGATAAACGTAAACTTACCCAATCTGTCAATTACCCTGTAATGGGTAACCGCTCGTCTTCCGCCGGGAACAACGGCCATCTTTTTCCTGTCCTGAGGATTTCTCGCTAAGGGCTTATCCACAGTGCCCTCGTCCTCTTTTATGTTGTTATATACTATTGCATTGTATTTTCTCGTTATGGAATGTTCGGCCAGCTTTGCCGCAAGGCTTCTGTGGGCATTGTTGTTTTTGGCCGCCATTATTACTCCTGAAGTGTCCATATCTATCCTGTGTACAATGCCCGGCCTCATCACTCCGTTTATCCCGGAAAGACTGTCTCCGCAATGGTAGAGCAAGGCGTTTACCAATGTATCGGTATAATGTCCCGGTGCAGGATGAACGACCATACCTTGGGGCTTATTTATTACGATAACATCGTCGTCCTCGTAAAGTATATCAAGCGGTATGTTCTGCGGCAGTATTTCTAACGGCTCAGTATCCGGTATTTCAATGGTAACAACATCGCCGCTTCTCAGCTTGTAGTTGGCCTTAACCGCCTTACCGCCCACGAACACTCCGCCGGCCTCAAATACTTTTTTGAAGCCGCTTCTGGAAAGCCCGTCATAGTTTTCTGCGGCAAATATATCTATTCTTTTTCCGGCATCCTCCGCTTCTGCGGCAAAGGTTATCATATCATTCTGCATTTTTATCTTCCTTATTATTATCGTCGTCCTTTATAACAAAAAGCACAAGTATCGCCATCAATATCGTTCCGACAACCACATATATATCAGCCATATTGAACACCGGCCATGTCATAAACGTAAACTCGAAGAAATCCACAACATATCCTCTCACAAGCCTGTCGATTATGTTTCCGACAGCACCAGCCACAATGAGCATGAGTGTCCATTTAAGCCATTTATATTCCTTTGTGTCAGGCATTTTCTTCATGGCGGCTATGAGCACAACACATATGATAACGGCAATGATAAGAAGAAGCCATGTTTTGCCGTTTAGTATACCGAACGCTGCTCCCCTGTTTTCCACAAAGGTGAAATCCATGAAGCCCTTTATAAATGTAACATTTCCAACGGGCTTAAGTCTTGTCAGAGCAATATATTTTGTTATCTGATCCACGGTGATAAGCACCACCGCCAATATAATAGGTATAATCATATCCTCAGTCCTCTATTACGGAGTTAATAGCTGCCATAACTTCGTCCTTTGCCACATCCGAAGTTCTTATCGTACTTCCAACGCTGTCGGCTATTACAAATTTCAGCTTATTGGAGCTGACCTTTTTGTCGTGGAAAAGCTGTTCATATACATTCTCAGCCTTAAGCCCCGAAACCGATACCGGCAAGTCAAAAAATTTAAGCAATTCTTTAAGCTCGGCAAGCTTATCCTCTCCAATATATCCTCTTTTAACGGAAATATCCGTAACCGCCGCCATGCCAATGGCTACGCACTCGCCATGAAGAAGCTCAAATCCTTTCAATCCCTCTACAGCATGGCCTATTGTATGGCCGTAATTCAATATTTCACGCAGTCCCGTGTCATGCTCGTCCTTGCTGACAACAACGGCCTTCATCTCACAGCATGAGCGGATTATATGCCTGATATATTCCTTATCAAAGCTTTTTATTTTTTCTTTATTTTCAATTATGTATTTATAAAAGTCCTCAGACTGTATTATTCCGTATTTAATTACTTCGGCCATGCCTGCCGAAAATTCTCTCTTTGGCAGTGTATCCAATGACGAAGTATTGATATATACAAACTTAGGCTGATAGAATGCACCGACTACATTTTTATAGCTGCCTAAATCAACGCCGACCTTTCCGCCGACACTGCTGTCCACCTGTGCCAAAAGCGTTGTCGGAATCTGTATAAAATCCACACCCCGCATAAAGCTTGCGGCGGCAAATCCTGCCATGTCCCCGGCTACACCTCCGCCAAGACCGGCTATAACGCTCTTTCTGTCAAACTTGTTTTCCAGCAGGAACTCATAGAAATCCCTTATGGTATCCAGAGTTTTGCTCTTTTCTCCGGCCTTGAAGGTGCATACCTTTACCTCAGAAAAAACCTTCTCCATTTCTCTTTTAATGGTCTCTGCATAAATCCCGCCGACATTATTATCAGTAATTATACAAAGCTTTCTTCCTTTATAGCCGCATTTTTCAGCTGCCTCGGCCAGTGAACCGAAGTCATCGGCAAAATATATGGGATATGCCGTCGTACCTGTGTCAACGACAATGTTTTCAATATTATTCATGCTGTCCTCCTTATACATATCGTCCGACTGTTATGACAATTCGGCCTTTTTTGGTAGTGCCTCCAACTTCAACGAGCTTTCCGCGGCCGCTTCCCTTAAGGGAGAGTATATCCCCCTCGTCTATTGTTTCCGACACGCTGTTTATAACGTTCCAGTTTACCGAAGCCCTTTCGGAGCGTATAAGCTCCTGAGCCTCGCTTCTGCTTTTGCCGAATACTGCACCAAAAACCGTATCGGCTCTCAATGACGATACGGTAACATTCTTAATGTCCATTTTCTTTTCAGGCATAACAATTTCAGACGGGTTTATTATTTCGGTTTTAACCGAAGCACGTCCGACCTTTTCGAGATTTGCCGCAATATATGATGCTATGTCATCCTCGGCAAAGCAATATGCGGCATCATCCAGCACAACTATATCGCCTACACGGCTTCTTTCCAGACCAAGCCCAAGAATAGAGCCGAGAAAATCCCTGTGGGAAAGGCCGGATGTAAACTTTGCATTATGTGTTATCTTAACGGCGCATATGGGAAATATAATTTCATCCTCCGAAAAATAGTCCGGGAAAAAGGCAATCCTCTTTCTTTCGGCCTCGGCAAATCCGCCGAAGGGCTTTAATTTCAGGTCTCTTTCCCCTTCTAAAATACGGCATACCAAAGCACACATGGAGGGATCCAAAAAATCCGAAAAGACTGCCATGTGTTTCTTTAAACTTAAATCAGCCTGATCTAAGACTTTTGCCAACAAAAGCTTTTCATCAGGCTGACAATAACTTTTTAACAGAGCGTGTTTATCCAAAACTTTTGTCCTTTCAAAACATTTCTACTATATAAAGCATAATTATCTGAATGATCTGAAGTATAAACAAGGCAATGACCGGCGAAAAATCCACCATCATTCCGCCGCCTAAGGGCGACTTGTCCATCATTCTTTTAACAGGGCCGAGAACTGGCTCCGTAAGCGTGTATATGATATTTCCAAAGCCCGTATATCTAACTGAGGGAACCCACGACATAAGTACTCTGATAAGTATCAACATCTCAAGCAGTTTAAAAAATACGTTGATCGCGTTTGTAAGTAGTGCAGCCATAAACGCACCTCCGTTTCAAATGTTTACTTCTGGTTAACCCAAGGAAGGATTACGCTTTTGTTTAACTTAGGCTCTTCCCTTGTGTCACTGGCAATATCAAAATTTACCGGCGCAATAATAAATATATTTGTGGATACTCTCTGGATTGAACCCTCAAGGGAATAGCATGTTCCGCTTAAAAAATCCATTATTCTCTGCGCCACCGGATACTCAACCTTCTCAAGGTTAACAACAACAGGTCTCTTGGCCTTAATATTGTCGCATATTCCCTGAGCATCGTTATAGCACTCCGGCTTCATTATAACAACCTGCTGTGTGTTCTGGCTCTTATTAAAGTCAACAACCTGAGGCTGCTGTGTCTGTGTTCTTCTTGTAGAAGTTCTCGGAGCAGAATAGTCCAAGCTCTCCCTTGTCTCACGGGATGTTGTCTCCCTTCTCTGACTTGTACGAGGGCGGTATTCCTCTATTTCGTCATCATCTTCATAATCATCATAGTCGTCCTCATATTCATCGTCGTAAGGTCCCGCAATAAAATCCTTTATTTTGTCTACAAAATTTGCCACAGCCATTTCCTCCTAATATATGGTTAAATTTATTTTGGCTCAAATGCTCACCGAACTCATCCGGCATATATTTATGTCCGTTTATTATGTCCCCCTTAATGTTTACTTTTTGCTATAGTCTCTCTTGCCGAATATACCTGTTCCCACTCTGACGATGGTAGCACCCTCCTCAATGGCGGTCTCAAAGTCTCCGGTCATTCCCATAGACAAAGTATCCATGTTTATATTATCAATATTTTTGGCATTAATGTCAACCAATAATTGCTTCATATTCTTGAAATAAACCCTGTTTTCTTCTCCATTTTCGACAAAGGGGGCAACTGTCATCAGTCCCTTAACCCTGATATTGTCAAGTTTTACGATTGTTCTTATAAAATCTTCGCACTCTTCGGGCTTAATTCCAAACTTGGATTCTTCGTCCGCCATGTTGAGCTCAACAAGCACATCCATAACTACGCCGTGCTTTTTTGCCTGCTTATCTATTTCCTCGGCAAGCTTAACGCTCTCGACCGAATGGATAAGCTTTACTTTATCTATTAT
>JAJQDF010000300.1 GCA_021202325.1 Clostridiales bacterium
GAGCTTGGCGAAAGAATTACCACAGAACCTGTAAGTCCTGCGCCAAAGGCGGCTTCCATGAGGGAACAGGCGGCAGGCGCTGTTAAGTTTGACAAAACCGTTTCCGATAACGACAGAAAAATAGCCGAAATGCTTTTAAAGGGCGCCCATGCCGACGGCGTAAGCGACGTTAAAGTTGAATACCAAAAAACTGAAAGCATCAAAACGCCGGAAATCATACCGGAGCATAAAGTAATTATAGATAAAATAAAAGAAGAAGCGGCGCAGAAGGCGACGGTTGAAAACAAGCCCATGGAGCCGGCTGTGGAAATATCCGAGCCGGAGGAATTTTCGGAAGAAAAGCCGTTCTTCGATAATTACAGAATAATCGGGCAGGTGTTCGGAACCTACTGGATAGTGGAGCAAAACAGCAGTATGTTTGTGATAGACCAGCATGCAGCCCACGAAAGAATCTTGTTTGAGAGATTTTCAGAAAAGTTCAAAACCGGAGATATTGTAATACAGGATCTGTTAAGCCCGGAAAGACTGCTTTTAACCGACTTGGAAAAGGATAAGCTTAACGAGGCAATGGAGCTTATAGAAAGCTTTGGATTCAGGATAAATGAAGATAAGGGCGAGTATTACATGGCTTCTGTGCCCTATATTTTCGATAAGCCGGCCACATCCGAGCTTTTAATGGATATACTGGACACTCTTAAGACTGAGAACATAAAAAATGTTTACGATACAAAGCTTTTGAATCTTGCCACAATGGCATGCAAGGCGGCTGTGAAGAGCGGAGACAAGCTGTCGGTTGATGAGGCGGAAGGAATGATAAAAGAACTGCTGTCTCTCAAAAATCCGTTCAGCTGCCCCCACGGAAGGCCGACAATCATTGAGATGACTCAATATGAGCTTGAGAAGAAATTCAAAAGAATACAGTAGGTGATTAACCATGAAAAAACCGCTTATAGTCATTGCCGGACCTACGGCCTGCGGAAAAACCGACCTATCGATTAAGCTGGCCAAGGAAATCGGCGGGGAAATAATATCCGGCGATTCTATGCAGGTATATAAGCTTATGAATATAGGTACTGCCAAGCCCACTCCTGAAGAAATGGACGGCGTTCCGCATTTTCTTGTGGACGAGCTTTATCCGGACGAGGAATACAACGTAATGATATTCCAAAAGAAGGCCAAGGAATACATGGAGGGGATATATGACAGAGGCCATATACCGATGATAGTCGGCGGAACAGGCTTCTACATAAACGCCCTTGTGTATGACAACGACTTTACGGAGGAAAGCGGTTCTGCGGTCAGGGAGGAGCTTTATACTCTGGCAGAAAAGGAAGGCACCGAAAGGCTCCATTCTATGCTTGCCGAGGTTGATCCCGAATATGCCTCCCAAATACATGCCAATAATGTAAAAAGGGTAGTCAGAGCACTGGAATACCATATGCTTACCGGAGAGAAAATGTCCGAGCATAACAAAACGGCTAAGGAAAAGGAATCACCATATAATACGGCATTTTTCATTCTTAACATGGACAGACAAAGGCTATATGAGAGAATAGATCTGCGTGTCGATATTATGATGAAAAACGGCCTTGAGGCAGAGGTGAAAAGCCTGATTGACATGGGCTATTCTCCGAATTTGGTAAGCATGCAGGGGCTGGGTTATAAAGAGTTTATTCCATATTTTAACGGAGAGATAACCTTAGATAAGGCCGTTGACGATATAAAGAAATATACAAGGCATTTTGCCAAAAGACAGCTTACATGGTTCAGACGACAGACCGAGGGTACATGGATAGATATGACCGACGGTGACAAGGACAGAGCCTTTGAGACAATAATTAATGAACTGAAACAGAAGAATATTATTAATACAGGTGACATAAAATGAGCAACGAAAAAATTGCCGCTTTTCTTAAGGAAAACTATGGCATTTCTGATGAAATTATAAATATGGCCGAAAAGGCCGAGGCCGAGCTAAAGACAAAATTTAACGAGGCTGACAGTATAACCGAATACAATCAGTATAAGGTTCTGAATGCCATGCAGAAAAACAGACTTAGCGATGTGCATTTTGCAGGCACGACGGGATACGGCTACAACGATTTGGGAAGGGATACATTGGAGAAAATATATGCCGATGCGTTCCATGCTGAATCGGGACTTGTAAGACCTCAGGTTATTTCCGGTACCCACGCACTGACGGTTGCACTGGCCGGAAACCTTCGTCCGGGAGATGAAATATTTTCGCCGGTTGGCCTGCCCTATGATACGCTCCAGGGCGTTATAGGAATAAGGCCTGAAAGGGGCTCCCTTGCCGAATACGGCATTACCTACAGCCAGTGCGAACTGCTGGAGGACGGCGCCTTTGACTATGACGGCATTAGAGAAGCACTTAAAAATAAGAAGATAAGGCTTATAGAAATACAGCGCTCCAGAGGCTATGCATGGAGAGATTCCTTTACCGTTGATAAAATTGGCGAGCTTATAGCCTTTATTAAGGAAATAAGACCTGATGTAATATGTATGGTTGATAACTGCTACGGTGAGTTTGTTGAAACAGTGGAGCCCACCGATGTGGGTGCCGACCTCTGCGTAGGCTCGCTTATTAAAAATCCCGGCGGCGGCCTTGCGCCAATAGGCGGATATATAGTAGGCAAGGAAGAATATGTTGACAATGCGGCATTTAGGCTCACTGCGCCCGGCATGGGTAAGGAGGTAGGTCCGACTCTGGGAGTTACTTCTTCCCTCATACAGGGACTGTTTATGGCTCCCCAGGTTGTAAACGGCAGTGTGAAGGGGGCAATGTTTGCTTCAAAGCTCTTTGAAAATCTAGGCATTGATGTTCTTCCTTCATCTGATGCAAAAAGAGGGGATATTGTGCAGTCCATAAAGATGGGTTCAGCCGAAAAGGTCATAGCCTTCTGTGAAGGAATACAGAAGGGCGCTCCCGTTGATAGCTATGTTACTCCGGAGCCCTGGGCAATGCCGGGCTATGACTGCGATGTTATAATGGCGGCAGGCGCCTTTGTACAGGGAGCTTCCATAGAACTGAGTGCCGATGCACCCATAAAGCCTCCGTATATCGTCTATATGCAGGGCGGACTTAGCTGGCACCATGCCAAAATTGGAATAATGACCGGCCTTCAGACAATGAAGGACAAAGGTCTTATATGAGAGGCTGATTTTGATGAAAATAATTAAAAGACTTATTGCGATAATGCTTACCGCTGCCACGATTGCTTCGGTTTTTTCAATTACGGCCTTAGCCGATACTTCAAGCGCACCGGATGTCACTGCTACAAGCGCAATACTTATAAATGCCGATACAGGCAGAATACTGTATGAGAAAAATGATCACGCAAAAATGTATCCGGCAAGCATGACAAAAATGCTGACTGCCATGGTTGTGCTTGACAATATGGATATAACGGAAACTATAACGGTGGATTCTTCTATAAATGAAATTCCATGGGATTCCAGCAGAGCCGGAGTCGCCGTCGGCGAGGTGCTGACCGTAGAGAATGTTATAAGAGGGCTGATAATTCCGTCGGGAAACGACATAGCAAATGCCGCCGCATCGGCTGTGGCTAAGAAAAATCTTGGAAGTGATATAACATATAACGAGGCAATGGATTATTTTGTAGGACTTATGAATGATAAGGCTAAGTCCCTTGGCTGTACAGAGTCCAATTTTGTCAATCCCCATGGGTACCATGACGATAACCATTACACTACAGCCTATGATATGTCGCTGATAGCTCAGGCGGCCATGGAGTATGATACAATTAAGGAAATAGCCGCCGAAACGAGTTTTTCCGGCAACGGTGCAGGAAAACAGAAATATAATGTTGACGGAACTACCCAAGAATATACATGGTACAGTCATAACGAGCTTATAACCGATACGGAAAATTACTATGAGTATGCAACCGGCATAAAGACGGGCTTTACCGATGAGGCCGGCGACTGTCTTGCGGCTTCGGCCACAAAGGATAACGAAAATCTCATAGCAATTATAATGGACTCTGAGGATCCCGGCCGCTGGGAGGATGCAACTAATCTCTTTGAATGGGCATTTGAAAACTATGATTTGATAGAATACCGTCAGGCGGGAGTTGCGGCAACAGCTACTCTGGAAGGACAGAATAATCTTAAGGGCGATACCGTAGACTTGACCATAGAAACTTCTCTTTCGGAATATATGACTGCTGATGAGGCCGCTTCCGTAGTGACTGAAATAGTATATGACAACGGCGGAGATACGCTCATTGCGCCGGTTGAACAGGGAGAGAAGATAGGAACGCTGAGATTCCTATTAAACGGCGATGTAATAGGCGAGGCCGAGGCATATGCTGCGGCAGAGGTAAAAAAGGCAAATATATTTAACAACTCGGTTTATTATACCAAGTTGTTTTTCAGTAAAATAATTGCCAGAGAAAATTTGAAATATACAGCCGCTGTAATTGTTGTGATACTGATAATTATATTCATAATGGTTGTCAGACACAGAAGAAAACAGAGATACAAAATAAAGGGCAATTATAGAAACAGAGCTGTTACCTATGATACCAGCCAGATTAACAGCAGAAAAAGAAGAAGACGCAGAAATTCCAGAAGGGATAAGTATAACAAATACAAATGATAGCATTACTTTTCTTAATGGAACAAAGAGCGCCGTATGGTATTGACACTGAAATATTTTTATGATAGTATTTGTTCATAATTTAATTATTTTTACAACACTGTGATGAGGAATAGTAGGTTTTGGATGCTTTTCAGAGAGGTGCCGGAGGGTGCGAGGCACTATGTGGAAGGAACTGAACTCGCCTTGGAGTGATCCGCTGAAAGTAGGGCGCATAGCCTGAGGATAGGAGGGAGCGGAAGCCGACCGATACAGCGGCAGGACATCGGTGAGAAATTGCCCGTGTCTGATTGAGAGTATCCTATTTTGGATAAATAAGAGTGGTACCGCGGATTATAACCTTCGTCTCTGATATAAGAGACGGAGGTTTTCTTTGTTTCTGAGGATTGGACTTTGTTGAAAAAGTAACATGCCTGCCTTGCGGGCACAACTATGCATGAAAGTCCCGATTGCTGCGCTCTTCGAGCTCACGCAATCGTATCCGCAATTTGTACTACGCACATTTTTATACAAAAAATGGCTATATACTCATTACGGTTAGGTTTTCTAAAGTTATTCGCTTTGCCATGCAAGCTCGGCACGCGCATAACTATCGAAAACACTTTCATAAATAATATTGCTTAACTGAGCCGAAGGAGAGAGAAAAATTATGATGAATTACACAAAATACAGACCTTATCCCCCAATGGATATGCCGGACAGAACTTGGCCGAGCAACGTTATAACTAAAGCACCCATATGGTGCAGTGTTGACTTGAGAGACGGAAACCAGTCCCTTGAAATACCCATGAGTCTTGAAGAAAAAATTGAATTCTTTGATTTCCTTGTAAAGACAGGCTTCAAGGAAATAGAGATAGGCTTCCCGGCTGCCAGCGACACAGAGTTTGAGTTTACAAGATACCTCATAGAGAATAATAAAATTCCCGATGATGTGACTATTCAGGTTCTTACGCAGTCAAGACCTCATATTATAAGAAGAACATTCGAGGCACTTAGAGGAGCAAAAAGAGCTATCGTTCATCTTTACAACTCAACATCCACACTCCAGAGAGATGTTGTATTTAATGCTTCAATGGAGGAAATAACCGAGATTGCCGAAAGAGGCGCAATGCTTTTCCTTGAGGAAGCCGCAAAACAGCCCGAAACCGAGTTTGTATTCCAGTATTCGCCCGAAAGCTTCACCGGAACAGAGATGCCCTTTGCCGTTGATATCTGCAACGCTGTAATAGATATATGGCAGCCGACTCCCGATAAGAAGGTTATAATCAATCTTCCTTCAACTGTAGAGATGGCAACGGCCAACATATATGCCGACCAGATTGAATACTGCTGCCGCAATCTTAACCGCAGAGACAGCTTAATAATAAGCCTCCATGCACACAACGACAGAGGACTTGCCGTTGCAGAAACCGAGCTTGCAATTATGGCCGGAGCTCAAAGAGTAGAGGGAACGCTTTTCGGAAACGGTGAGAGAACAGGAAATACAGACATTATGAACGTTGCTATGAACCTGTTCACACAGGGAATCGATCCCGAGCTTGACTTCTCAAACATTGATGAAGCAGTTGAACTTTATGAAAAGGTTACAAGAATGACAGTTAATGCCAGACATCCCTATGCCGGACGTCTTGTATACACAGCTTTCTCAGGCTCTCATCAGGATGCTATAAGAAAGGGCATGGAGAAAATGAAGGAGCATCCCGATAGATGGGAAGTGCCTTACCTTCATATAGATCCCATGGATGTTGGCAGGACATATGATCCTATAGTACGTATAAACAGTCAGTCCGGAAAGGGTGGAGTTGCCTTCGTATTGGAGCAGAACTTCGGACTCTATCTGCCTAAGGCATTCCAGCAGGATTTCAGTATCGTTATAACAAAGCTTTCGGATATAAGCCACAGCGATTTGGAGCCTCAGCAGATATTTGATGAATTTGAGAAGGAGTATATAGATTTAATCGAGCCTATTAAGCTTTTGAGCTATAAGGAAGCAGCCACAGGCGACGAGGACGAGGTTGCCGTTGAGTCAAGAATAACATACAATGGAGAAGAAAAGACAATTGTCGGAAAAGGAAACGGTATTTTGGATGCCTTCTGCCACTCGGCTTCTAGGTATACAGGAAAAGAATTTGAAATTGTTAACTACAGCGAGCACTCTATGGAATATGGAACAAAATCAAGAGCCATATCCTATATACAGATAAGAACATCGGACGGCAGAGACTATTTCGGTGCCGGAACAAGTAGCAATATATCCAAATCTTCACTGAGAGCGGTAGTAAGCGCAATAAACAAAATGTTGGCGGAATAATATAAGGAGGAAATCACAATGGGAATGACAATGACACAGAAAATATTAGCGGCCCACGCAGGCGAGGAAAGCGTAAGAGCGGGACAGCTTATAGAGGCAAATCTTGATATCGTAATGGGCAACGACATTACAACGGCCGTTGCCATAAAGGAATTTGAGAAAACAGGAGCAAAAAGCGTATTTGATAAGGAAAAGGTAGTTATCGTACTTGACCACTTTACACCCAATAAGGACATTAAAGCGGCTGAGCAGTGCAAGTGTTCCAGAATATTTGCCAACAACATGGAAGTTAAAAACTTTTATGATGTAGGCCAGATGGGAATTGAGCATGCGCTTCTGCCCGAAAAAGGAATTGTTTCCTGCGGCCAGGTAATTATCGGCGCAGACAGCCACACCTGTACATACGGAGCGCTTGGCGCATTCTCCACAGGCGTTGGAAGCACAGACATGGCAATCGGTATGGCAACGGGCAAAGCTTGGTTCAAGGTTCCTGCCGCAATAAAATTCGTTCTTTCCGGAAAGCCTGCCAAATGGATAAGCGGCAAGGATATTATACTTCACATCATCGGAAAAATAGGAGTTGACGGTGCATTATACAAATCCATGGAGTTTGTAGGCGATGGCATACAGTATCTTTCCATGGATGACAGATTCACAATGGCAAACATGGCAATTGAGGCCGGTGCTAAAAACGGAATATTCCCTGCGGACGAAAAGGCCATTGCTTATGCCAAAGAGCACGGAGCAAAGGAGCCCGTTGTTTACACAGCCGACGAAGATGCCGAATATGAAGAAGTAATAACAATTGAGCTCAGCACACTCAGACCGACAATATCATATCCTCATCTGCCCGAAAACACAAAGACGGTTGACGAGGCTGTTAAGGATAAGGTAAAAATAGACCAGGTAGTAATAGGTTCATGCACAAACGGCCGCATCAACGATATGAAAATTGCCGCTGACATTCTCAGAGGAAAACAGGTTGACAAGTCTGTAAGAACAATCGTTATTCCTGCCACACAGCAGATTTATCTTGACTGCATAAAGCTTGGCTATGCCGAGGACATCGTAAAAGCCGGAGCAATAATGAGCACACCGACCTGCGGACCTTGCCTTGGCGGACATATGGGAATACTTGCGTCAGGCGAGAGATGCGTTTCCACTACAAACAGAAACTTTGTAGGAAGAATGGGAGCTACGGATTCTGAGGTTTATCTTGCAAGCCCGGCGGTAGCTGCAGCTTCTGCACTGACAGGCTATATCACCGATCCTGAAAATATCTGATAAAATGGAGGTCATAAAACATGAATGCTAACGGAAAAGTTTTTAAATACGGAGAAAATGTAGATACTGATGTAATTATTCCTGCAAGATACTTAAATGTATCCGACGGGAACGAGCTTGCCAAATATTGTATGATAGACATAGACAAGGACTTTGTAAACAATGTAAATGAAGGAGACATTATCGTTGCAGGCAAAAACTTCGGCTGCGGCTCATCCAGAGAGCATGCGCCCCTCGCGATAAAATGCGCCGGAATAAGCTGTGTAATCGCACCTTCATTTGCAAGAATATTCTACAGAAATTCAATCAATATCGGTCTTCCTATAATGGAGTGCACCGAGGCCGCAGAAGAGATAAATGCCGGAGATGAGGTTGCCGTTGATTTCTCAACAGGAGAGATAACTGACAAAACAACGGGCAAGACATATAAGGCTGAGCCTTTCCCTGAGTTCATGCAGAAGATAATAGCTTCCGGCGGACTTGTAAAATATACATCGGCAAATATCAATAAGTAAGCGGAGGTAAAATAATATGGGTACATATAATATAGCAGTAATAAAGGGTGACGGAATAGGCCCTGATATAGTAGAACAGGCCGAAAAGGTAATAGCCAAGATTGGTGAAAAATTCGGCCACATATTCAATATGACCGAGGCTCTGGCAGGAGGCGCCGCAATTGATGCGGTTGGCGAGGCTCTTCCCAAAAATACAATTGACGTTTGCAAAAACAGCGATGCTGTTCTTCTCGGAGCAGTCGGCGGCCCTAAGTGGGACGGACTTGCCGGAAACAAAAGACCTGAAAGCGCACTTTTGGGCATAAGGAAACAGCTCGGACTTTACGCAAATTTGAGACCGGCCATTATGCATAAGGCTCTCAGCAATTCCAGCCCAATCAAGCAGGAAATAATCGGCGACAACCTTGATATACTTGTAGTAAGGGAGCTTACAGGCGGTATTTATTTTGGAGAAAAAGGATACAGAGAAGGCCCCTACGGCGAGGAAGCCTATGACGTTGAAAGATACAGCCCCATGGAAATAGAAAGAATTGTCCGCATAGCCTTTGATGCCGCCATGAAGAGAAACAAGAAGCTGACAAGTGTTGACAAGGCCAATGTACTGGAAAGCTCAAGACTTTGGAGAAAGACAGTTATTGAGATTGCCAAGGAATATCCGGAAGTAGAGCTCGACCATATGTATGTTGACAATGCTGCAATGCAGCTTGTGAGAAATCCCAAACACTTTGATGTAATAGTTACATCAAATATGTTCGGCGACATACTTTCCGACGAGGCAAGCCAGATAACCGGTTCCATCGGAATGCTGCCATCGGCAAGCCTTGGAGAAGGCGCCTTCGGTATGTATGAGCCTATCCATGGTTCTGCTCCCGACATAGCCGGAATGAACATAGCCAACCCTCTGGCAACAATACTTTCAATATCAATGATGTTCAAATATTCATTTGGTCTTGAAGCAGAGGCAAAGACAGTGGAGGATGCTGTTACAAAGGTTCTCGACAAAGGAATCAGAACAGTTGATATCGCCGAAGAAGGTCAGGCAAGTATTGGTACAAAGGAAATGGGCGAGGCGGTCTGCGCTGAGATTTAATACCAACATTATGATATAGTGAAAAAGGGGTATCCGTAATGGGTACCTCTTAAATTTATGCTAGTTTACAAAATTCAGGCGAAGTGCTATACTCTTTAAATGAAAATAGGAACAAAGGGGAAAAATAAATGATCGGACTTGGAGCGATTATAAATACTGTTGCCGTAATAGCGGGCAGTGCCATAGGAATATTTTTGAAAAAAGGATTGAAGGATAACATACAGAAGGCTCTGATGAGCGGATGCGGAGTAGCTACCATATTCATAGGAGCGGCAGGAACTCTCCAGGGCATGATGACCGTAAATGACGGGGCAATAGAAACCGGCGGAAGTATGCTTTTGATATTTTCGCTGACACTGGGCAGCCTGCTGGGTGAAATAATAAATGTAGAAAAACGCATGGATTCCTTAGGAAACAGGCTGAAAAAGCTGTTCCATGCCGAAAGGGACAGCAGATTTGTGGACGGCTTTGTAAACACATCCCTTGTGATATGCGTAGGAGCCATGGCAATTGTCGGCTCGATACAGGACGGCCTGAACGGCGATGCATCAATGCTTACGGCAAAGGCAATATTGGACTTTGTGCTTTGCATTGTTTTTGCCTCCACATACGGCATAGGGGTTATGTGCTCGGCGATACCGATATTGGTATATGAGGGTGCGATGACTTTAGTGGCTCATTTTGCAGGAAACTTTATAAGCGACACACTCATAGGCTATTTGTCCTATGTAGGCTCAGCATTGATATTCTGCGTAGGGGTAAATGTGGCCTTCGGCAACAAATTCAAGGTGGGGAATATGCTTCCGGCACTGCTAATTCCGGTATTTTACGTCATATTATTCTGACTTTGATTGACAATAAAAATTTTGTTTAATATAATCAAAAAAGTAAATATAAAATCTTATTTTGAAGGGTGGCACATGATGAAGGACGTTGCATACATCGGCACAAGGGACAAAAACATAAGAATGAAAGCTTCTGAGGCTATACTGAAGGGAATTTGCCCTGATGGAGGACTGTTCATACCGGAGAAAATGCCGGTTATGGAAAAAAGCATAGACGAGCTTTCCAAAATGGATTATAGAGGACTTGCCTATGAGGTAATGAGTCTGTTTTTTACCGACTTTACAGAGGAAGAGCTTAAGTACTGCATAAATAATGCTTATGACAGCAAATTTGATACCCCGGAAATAGCTCAGGTTGTTGAAAAGGAAGGCGTTTACTTCCTTGAGCTTTTCCATGGAAAAACAATAGCGTTTAAGGATATGGCTCTTTCGATTTTGCCTTATCTCATGAAAACATCGGCCAAGAAAAATGACATCCATAAAGAAATAGTCATACTTACGGCAACATCCGGCGATACAGGAAAGGCTGCACTGGAAGGTTTTGCTAATGTTGAGGGCACAAGGATAATTGTGTTCTTCCCCAACGGCGGCGTAAGCCCTGTTCAGAAACAGCAGATGGTAACACAGAAGGGCAAAAATGTTTGTGTAGCGGCAATAACAGGAAACTTTGACGATGCCCAGAGTGCGGTTAAATCCATATTTACCGATGCGGAAATGATAAAGGAGCTTGATGATAAGGGCTTTATGTTCTCATCGGCAAATTCTATAAATATAGGAAGACTTATTCCCCAGGTAGCCTACTACTGGTATGCTTACTGCCAGCTTGTTAAAAAGGGAAAAATCAAAGCCGGAGAAAAGATTAACTTCACTGTTCCCACAGGAAACTTCGGAAATATCCTTGCCGGATATTTTGCTAAACAGATGGGACTTCCGGTAAATAAATTTATATGCGCTTCCAACAGCAACAAGGTGCTTTATGATTTCTTCCGCACAGGAACATATGACAAAAACCGTGACTTTATGCTTACGGTCAGCCCTTCGATGGACATACTTATTTCCAGCAACCTTGAAAGACTTGTGTGCATGCTTACATCCCAGGAGGAAACAGCAGACCTTATGAAGTCCCTTTCCGAAAAGGGTGTATACAGCATGACAGCCAAGGCTTACGACATTGTCGGCGAATATGCAAACGAGGAAGAAACATTCCAGGCCATAAGAGTGATGTATGCCAATGCTGATTATGTTCTGGATACACATACGGCTGTTGCCTATGCTTCATATTCAAAATATGTAAGAGAGACACAGGACACAACGCCTACGGTTATTGTTTCTACAGCAAGCCCCTATAAATTTGCCAAGGACGTATGCACTGCCATTGACGAGAAATATAAGGACTGCGATGCCTTTGAGCTTATGGGCGAGCTTGAAAAAATAAGCGGTGTGGCTATACCTGCTCCCGTAAAGGATATCGAGAAGAGGGAAGTGCTTCATAATAACCTCTGCGAGAGAGAAAAAATAAAGGACTTTGTGAGAGATCAGCTGAAGTAAACAAGACATTCCGACAAAGGAATGTATAAGTTTACACACAAAACTCTATTGTAGCTATAAAGTAGCTGAGGTTTGAAAATGCGTACAAAAAGAGGATAAAATTTTAAGAATTAAAATTTTATTCTGAAAACT
>JAJQDF010000139.1 GCA_021202325.1 Clostridiales bacterium
ATCAGAGGCCGGGACTGGTTTTATACAAAAACAAGGTTCTTAGTCAGCTTTAAAAATTTCCGAGAAATGTTAGGACGCTTTAATTTGACAAGAGGTTGATTTTAGTATATAATATAATACGGTCGGCTTAAGTCTCAAAATGGAGACTGCAAAAGGCTTGGAACCGGCTTTGGTTTCAAAAAGAATACAGCAATTTGTTAAAATTATTGCAATTATTTTTGGTAAAATTGTTTAAAAAATGTCAAAAATGCAGTTTGGAATATAAAAGTTCGTTAAATTGCCGTTTTTGGCACGGGAATTGCTGTAAAGCAACTTTTAAGTAACGGCAGTCGGCATGTGTAGTACGGCAGGCGCCATGCATGACTCAATCAAGTAAAGCATTCGTCATGCTAACCTCGACTCAAAGAGTCTCGGTTGGGCTTATCGCCCTATAAGCTAAAAACGTAACTTGCCTTCAGGTGAGTAAACTCCCCTTAGGCAATTACATTTTTATCTTGCATGACTCATTATTATACAATATAGGAGGATTTTATAATGGTTGGATTCAGTTTGACAAAAGAACAGATACTTCAGCAGCAATTATACAGAGAATTTGCTGAGAATGAAGTAAAACCCAAAGCTGCTGAAATGGATGAGGCTGAGAAATTTGATGTTGGAATCATGGACAAGATGGCTAAATACGGCCTTCTCAGCATTCCTTTCCCCAAAGAGGACGGCGGCGCAGGTGCAAGCGTTCTCTCTTATACACTTTGCATAGAGGAACTCGCAAAGGTTGATGCCAGCACAGCTACAGCTTGCTCAGTACATACTTCTCTTTGCACAACTCTTATCGGAACATTCGGCACACCTTTCCAGAAGGAAAAATACTACAAACCCCTTGCAAGCGGACAGAAATACGGCTGCTTCGGTTTGACAGAGCCCAATGCCGGTTCAGATGCTGCCGGTCAGCAGTCAACAGCTGTTAAGGAAGGCGACCACTACATTCTTAACGGTTCAAAAATCTTCATCACAAACTCAGGTTTCTCGGATATCTTCGTAGTATTCGCTATGACAGATAAGTCCAAGGGAACAAAGGGTATCTCCGCTTTCATCCTTGAAAAGGGTATGCCCGGATTCACAGTAGGAAAAGACATCCCTCGTATGGGTATCAGAGCTGCTTCAAACTGCGAGCTTGCTTTTGACAACGTTATCATTCCTGAAGAGAACCTTATCGGAAGAGAAGGCGAAGGCTTCAAGATTGCTATGGCTACTCTTGACGGCGGACGTATCGGTGTTGCTGCTATCGCTCTTGGTATCGCTCAGGGCGCTATCAACGAAACAATTAAATATGTAGGCGAAAGAAAACAGTTTGGTAAGACAATCGGTTCATTCCAGAACACAAAGTTCGTTCTTGCCGGATTACAGACAAAGGTTGACGCTTGCAGACTTCTTGTTTGGAGAGCTGCTTGTGCTAAAGACAACCACGAGCCCATTTCAACATATGCTGCTATGGCTAAGCTTGCTTGCTCAGACGTTGCCAACGAAACAGCAAGAGCTTGCGTACAGTTATTCGGCGGATATGGATATACAAGAGAGTATCCTATCGAAAGAATGATGCGTGACGCTAAGATCACTGAAATCTATGAAGGAACATCAGAAGTTCAGAGAATGGTTATTTCAGGCGCAATGAAAGTTAAATAATAGCGGAGGGAGAAAAAGCACAATGAAAATTATTGTATGTATAAAACAGGTTCCGGATACATCGGAAGTTAAACTTGATCCTAAGACAAACACACTTATAAGAGAAGGCGTACCCAGCATCATCAACCCCGATGACAAGAGCGGTATTGAAGCTGCTTTAAGAATCAAAGAGCAGGTTGGCGGTACAGTTACTATCGTCTGCATGGGCCCTGCACAGGCTGACGTTGCTATCAGAGAAGCACTCGCTATGGGATGCGACGACGCAGTTCTTATTTCAGGCAGAGAGTTCGGAGGTTCCGATACACTCGCTACATCCACAATCATTGCTGCCGGCATCAAGACACTTGACTACGACCTTATCATCACAGGACGTCAGGCTATCGACGGAGACACAGCACAGGTTGGTCCTCAGATCGCTGAGCATCTTGGACTTCCCCAGGTTTCATACTGCGAGGATATCGAGGTTGAGAGCGAAAACAGCCTTATCGTTAAGAGACAGTATGAAGACAGATATCAGAAGATCAGAGTTAAAACTCCTTGCGTACTCACAGCTCTTTCAGAGCTTGCTGAGCCCAGATATATGTCAGTAGGCGGAACAATCGACGCTTATGCTAAGGAAGTTAAGGTTCTTGGATTTGAAGAGCTTAAGGACAAGCTCAATCCTGAACATATCGGACTTAAAGGTTCACCCACAAACGTTATTCAGTCATTCACAAAGCAGGCTAAGGGCGCAGGAACAGTTGTAAAAGACGTTTCTCCTGATGAAGCTGTTAAGGCTATCATCGCTAAACTTGAAGAGAAATATATTATTTGATGAGGGGTGAACTTAAAATGAGTAAAGATGTATATGTAATTGTAGAACAGAGAGACGCAAAAGTTCAGAAAGTCGGAGTTGAGCTTATCGGCGAGGCTACAAAGCTTGCTGCTGACTTAGGCGAAAAAGTTGTTGCTGTTATCATCGGTGCTAACGTAGCAGGAAGAGCACAGGAGCTCATTGCTTACGGCGCTGACAAAGTTGTTATAGTTGATGATCCCATGCTTGAGAAATATGCTACAGAGCCCTATGCAAAGGCTGTTGCAGCTGTAATCAGAAACTATGATCCTAATATCGTTCTTTTCGGAGCTTCTTCAATCGGCCGTGACCTTGCTCCCCGTGTATCAGCAAGAGTTCATACAGGACTTACAGCTGACTGCACAAAGCTTGCTATCGATCCCGAGACAAAGCTTCTTAACATGACACGTCCTGCATTTGGCGGTAACATCATGGCTACTATCATCTGCAAAAACCACAGACCTCAGATGGCTACAGTACGCCCCGGCGTTATGGCAGCACTTGCTAAAGACGAAACAAGAACAGGCGAAGTTGAGACATTCAAGGTTGACTTCGTACCTGCTGATATGAACGTTGAAATCATCGAAGAAGTTAAGGCTTCCAAGAAGATTGTTGACATTACAGACGCTAAGATCCTTGTATCAGGCGGACGTGGTATCGGCGGACCTGAATTCCTTCCTGTACTTCAAGAGGCTGCTGATGTTCTCGGCGGTATCGTTTCAGGAACAAGACCTGTTATCGAAGCCGGCTGGCTTGAAAAAGAGCGCCAGGTTGGACAGACAGGTAAGACTGTTAGACCTAACCTCTACCTTGCTTGCGGTATCTCAGGTGCCATCCAGCACGTTGCAGGTATGGAAAGCTCAGAGGTTGTTATCTCCATCAACAAAGATGACAACGCAGCTATCTTCGGCGTATCAGACCTTGGTGTAGTTGGAGACGTTAAGGTTATCCTTCCTAAACTCATTGAGGCTATCAAGAAAGTTAAAGAAGAGAAAATGAACTAACCATTATATATTAACCTATTATAAGGACGTCCTACGGGGCGTCCTTTCTTTATTAAGATGAAATCGTTGGGCGATTTCATCTTGTGCGGAGGTAACCGCAAAAGTTCCAGAAAAAACTTTTACGGTTACAGTGGCTAACTTTTAGGTATAGACATCCTCGGAAGTGAATTCCTCGGACGTTGACGGTTTCTGTAGGCAAAATTGAGATTTGTACAAAATTTAGAGTTGTTGTTTACAGCTAACTAGATTGGTTTACATAAATCGCTTGAGGAATTTATTTCCGAAAGTGTCAAGGCATAGGAAAATGATAATGCAAAAGCAAAAGTTTCTTTGGAACTTTTGCTTTTGCCTCCGCAAATAAGCTGAAATCTCCCAAAGATTTCAGCTTACACGGCTCTGCCGTGTTTGCCGCAACTTTTTGTGTACATTCATAAATGATTTTGTTATAATAAAGTATTATAAAATGAATTTATAATCAGGAGTGGCAGGCATGAAGGGGAAATTTATAACGATTGAAGGAACCGACGGTTCCGGAAAAAGTACACAGATAGAGCTTCTTATGAAATATCTTGATGAAAAGGGTGTTGACTCCGTTTTGACAAGGGAGCCCGGAGGTACGCCCATAGGCGAGAAAATAAGGGAAATTCTGCTTGATAAAAACTTCAAAGAAATGACTGATATAACCGAGGCATTTTTGTATGCGGCATCAAGGAACCAGCATGTTAGGGAGGTCATAATTCCCGCATTGGAGGCCGGCAAGGTTGTCGTATGCGACAGATTCATTGATTCCAGCATAGCCTATCAGGGCGGTGCCAGGGAACTGGGCGCGGATATGGTTATGGATATAAACAAATTTGCCATTGAGGGAGTAATGCCCGACATGACTTTGTTTTTCGACCTTGCTCCGGAAAAGGGAATACTGAGAAAGAAAAAAGAGCATGAACTGGACAGGCTCGAGGAAGAAAAGCTTGATTTTCACAAAAAGGTATATGACGCCTATAAAAAGCTTTGCGAAGACTATCCGGAGAGGATAAATGCCATTGATGCCGACGATACCGTTGATAATATCCACAAAAAAGTCATAGAATATGTGGACAAACTGCTTAAGGAATAAATGCTATGTATAATTTCAGCGAGATAATCGGAAATGAACAGATAATAAAAAGCATGAGAACATCCATAAGACATTCTATGGTTTCCCATGCCTATATAATAAGCGGCCCTGAGGGCAGCGGAAAAAAGCTTATAGCTTCGGCCTTTGCTAAGACGCTTATGTGCGAAAAGGGCGGCGATGCGGCCTGTGACAGCTGTGTTTCCTGCCGTACATTTGACGGCGGAAACAATCCCGATGTAATATATGTCCACCCCACAAAGACCAAGGCGCTGTCTGTGGATGATGTCAGGGAACAGATAACGGCGGATGTAAATATAAAGCCCTATAACCACAAATATAAGATTTATATTATCCCCAAGGCCGACACAATGACACATCCGGCGCAAAATGCCCTTCTGAAAACATTGGAGGAGCCGCCGCGTTACGCAATTTTCCTGCTCATTGCCGAAAACATGAATTCCTTTCTGCCGACAATATTGTCTAGGTGTGTGGCCTTCAGCATAAAGCCCCTGCCCACCGAAAAGGTCAAGAATTATCTTTTGGCAAAGGGTATAGCTGATGAGAAAAATGCCGCCGTATGTGCTGCCTATTCCCAGGGGAGTATCGGAACGGCCATAAAATTTGCCCAGTCGGAGGAATTTGCGAGTCTCAGGCAAAAACTGCTGTCGGTGCTGACAGACATTCGGAGGCTGAATTATATTGAACTGAGCGATGCGGTAAAGGAACTGGAAGAATTTAAAGATTTAACAGACATAACCGATATGATATATATATGGTACAGGGATGTCTTTGTATACAAAACAACGGCTAACGAGGCCGATATAATAGAGAGGGACATGGTTGAGGATATAAAGAGGGAGGCCGGAAGGGTTTCCTTCGATGGTATATACAATGTTCCCAAGCTTATAATTGAGACAAAAAGGCAGATAAAGCAAAACGTAAATTTCAGCTTTGCTTTGGAAATGCTGTTTATAAATATAAAAGGAGAGTTAATTGAATGATAGAGGTAATAGGCGTTAAATTTAAAAAGGCCGGAAAGCTTTATTATTTCGATCCGGATGGACAGAAGCTGGAGGAAGGCAGCCATGCTATAGTCGAGACTGTCCGCGGCGTTGAATACGGAACGGTAATAAAGGGCAACACAATGGTTCAAGACGGAGAGGTTGTACAGCCGCTGAAAAAGGTAATAAGAAAGGCAACCCCCGAGGACGACAAAAGCGAGGCTGAAAACAGAAACAAGGAGAAGGAAGCCTTCGCCATATGTGAGGAAAAAATAGCCAAGCATAAGCTGGACATGAAGCTCATTGATGTGGAAATTACATTTGACCACAACAAGCTCATATTCTATTTCACCTCCGATGAGCGAGTGGATTTCCGTGAGCTTGTAAAGGAACTGACTGCGGTATTCAGAACAAGGATTGAGCTGAGACAGATCGGCGTCCGTGACGAGGCCAAGATGATGAATGGTATAGGCATATGCGGCAGATCCCTTTGCTGTGCTACGTTTTTGGGCGATTTCCACCCGATAAGCATAAAGATGGCCAAGGAGCAGAGCCTGTCCCTGAACCCCACTAAGATTTCCGGCATATGCGGCAGACTTATGTGCTGCCTGAAATATGAGGAGGATGTTTACGAGGAGCTCAACAGCAAAATGCCCAATGTCGGCGACATTATAAGCACCGTTGACGGTACCGGCGAGATACTTTCGACAAACGTACTTATGCAGGTCGTAAAGGCTGCCGTACGGAAGAAGGAAAACGATCCCCCGACAATTGATTTTTATTCTGTAAACGAAATAAAGGTAATAAAGTCAAAGAGACAGAAAAAGCACGATGAGCATGAAGAGCTGGACACCAGCTTAGACGATTGATATGGATGTAGAAATAAAGGATTATGAGCGGGTGGACGATCTTCACCGCAACGGCTACAAAATAATACAGGATCCCAAAAGGTTCTGCTTCGGCATTGATGCGGTTATACTCAGCGGCTTTGCCGAGGTTAAGAAGGGCGAGAGGGTAATGGATCTCTGCACCGGCACCGGAGTTATACCGATACTGCTGGAGGCAAAGACCGAGGGCAGTCATTTCACTGGCCTTGAGATACAGACAGAGAGTGCGGAAATGGCCCGCCGCTCTGTGCTTCTGAACGACCTTCGGGATAAGGTAACAATAGACGAGGGCGACCTGAAAAATGCAGAGAATCTCTACAGAAATTCATCATTCGATGTGGTGACTGTAAATCCGCCTTATATGAATGACGGCGGAGGGCTTAAAAACGCCTTTTCGCCGAAAACCATAGCAAGACATGAGGTGCTGTGTTCGCTGGAGGATGTTGTGGCGGCTTCTGCAAAGCTTCTTGTGCCCCAAGGCAGGCTGTACATGGTTCATAGGCCGCATAGACTGACTGACATATTGGTTACTTTGAGAAGCTATCGCCTTGAGCCTAAAAGGATAAGATTTGTACATTCCTTTGCCGACAGAGAGCCGGTCATGGTGCTCATAGAGGCGGCAAGTAACGGCAGACCGACTGTGAAGGTTATGCCGCCCCTTGTTATATACAATGATGACCGAAGCTATACAGATGAGATAATGAGTATATATTACGAATAGGGTGAGTACTTTGAACGGAACTTTATATCTGTGCGCCACGCCCATAGGAAACCTGGGGGACATGACGTTAAGGGTAATAGAAATATTGAAAAATGCGGACATAATCGCCGCCGAGGATACGAGAAACACAATTAAGCTTCTGAACCATTTTGATATAAAAACGCCGATGACAAGCTATCATCAGCACAATATGGACACAAAGGGCCCGGCACTCATTGAGAAGCTGAAGGAGGGCAAGAACATTGCCCTTGTCACCGATGCCGGAATGCCGGGAATATCCGATCCCGGTGAGGACATGGCAAAACGCTGCCGTGAGGAAGGGATACCGGTCACAATAGCTCCCGGGGCATCTGCCGGAATATCGGCGCTGGTTCTTTCGGGCATGAATGCAAGACGGTATGTTTTCGAGGGATTTCTTCCTACTGACAAAAAGGAAAGACAAATGGTGCTTGAAAATCTGGAAAACGAAACGAGGACGACTGTGTTTTATGAGGCGCCCCACAGACTGACAGATACATTGGAGGCGCTTTATAAGGCCGCAGGGGACAGAGAAGCTGCCGCAGTCAGGGAAATTACAAAGCTTCATGAGGAGGTTAGGCACGATACGCTTTCAGGCCTTTTGGAATACTACAAGGAGAATCCGCCTAAGGGCGAGTTTGTGCTTGTTGTCGGCGGCAAGAGCGTCAGCGAGCTTAAGCAGGAAAAGATGGACAGCTGGCTTTCCATACCCATAGAGGAGCATATGAAAAGGTATACCGACCGGGGCATGACCGAAAAGGAAGCCATGAAATGCGTTGCCAAGGATAGAGGAACGACAAAGAGAGAAATATATGCATATCTGAATTGCAGTGAGTAGTGGTTATTGGACAGCTTCAACTGCTTGATTTTTCAGTTCATTAAAATTTGAATGCTTAAACAAGGAATATATTGATTAATAACAATCAATTGATGTATAATTAAACTTTGAAAGGAGTTGATAGTATGCTGGAGAGAATGACTTCATTGGGAGCTTATAGCTATTTATATGCGGCTTTTATGGCTTTTTTGATTACATATATAGTAATGAAGGTTATAGCCTTAAGGCAGGTTTTGAGTAAGGATGAGTTCAAAATGGAGTATAAGGAAAAAGACAGGAACTTAGCTATGGCAAGACTCACAAAGATGTTTCCCATAGAAACAGTTAATTTCAAAGGAAGAATATTTAAAAAGGGTATGACCGTCAGGATAACAACCCTGCAGAAGAAGGTTTTTCAAGGAGAATTTATTGGAAAAAACGATCTGAACGTAATATGTATACTAACGAATGAGCATATAATTGCCCATGAGATAAACAAAATATCGGAAATGATTTCACTTGACGAGACAAAATAAAAAGACAGAGGTGCTATATGAACAACGTTTACATTCCCAAGGACTATAAATGTCCGCTTACAATCTACGAAATGCAGAGAGCCATTGACTTCATAAAAAAGGTTTTCCCTTATAGGCTCAGCAGTGAGCTCAACCTGAAAAGGGTTTCGGCTCCCCTCTTTGTTGACGAGGCTTCCGGACTTAACGACAATCTTAACGGCTATGAAAGACCGGTTGGCTTCGATGTTCCTGCGGCCGGAAGAGACTGCCAGGTCGTACAGTCGCTGGCAAAGTGGAAACGCTATGCCTTAAAGCGCTATGACTTCTATGTTGGAAAAGGCTTATATACCGATATGAACGCCATCAGACGTGATGAGGAGCTGGACAATTTACATTCGGTATATGTTGACCAGTGGGACTGGGAAAAGATAATAACAAGAGAGGAAAGAAATCTCGATTATCTCAAGGAAACAGTGCAGAAAATTGTAAATGCCATCTGCGATACATGGGGACAGCTTAAAAATGAATTCCCTGTGCTTTCAACGGAGCTGAGCAACGAAATTACATATATCACAACCCAGGAGCTGGAGGATATGTACCCCGACCTGGAGCCCAAGGAGAGAGAAACAGCCTTTGCCAAGGACCATAAAACAATATGCCTTATGAAAATTGGCGGTGCTCTTAAATCCGGAAAGCCCCACGACGGCAGAGCCCCGGACTATGACGACTGGGAGCTTAACTGCGACATTATTTTCTGGAACGAGCTGCTTCAGCAGGCCTTTGAGGTTTCATCAATGGGTATCAGAGTTGATGAAGAATCCCTCGACAGACAGCTTACAATTGCCGGCTGTGACGACAGAAGGAACCTTCCCTTCCATAAGGCGCTGTTAAACGGCGAGCTTCCCCTTACAATCGGCGGAGGCATCGGCCAGTCCAGACTTTGCATGCTTATGATAGGCACAGCCCATATCGGCGAAGTACACGCCAGCATGTGGGACGATGCCACAAGGGAAGCCTGCGAAAAGGCCGGAATAATGCTGCTGTAAAACAATTAATTGCTTTGTTTTTAGTGAAGATAATGTATAAAGAAGATAATGTATAAATATGAAATTATTATCTACTGGAGTAAAGATGACAATGCGTTTATAGCAGAGGTGCCGGAGCTTTCAGGATGCATGGCCGATGGTGCCACGACCGCAGAGGCCGTAAATAACGTGGAAAAAGTGATAAGCGAGTGGATTGAAACCGCCAAAGAGCTGGGAAGAGAGATTCCAGAGCCTAAGGGACGGCTCCGCTTTGCTTAATTAGAGAATATTGGAAACAACAAAAAGCCCCTCAATTTGGGGCTTTTAGTTTACTGTTTTTTGTTGTTGCATAAATTTACTTGTGATATTTTCCTGTTATGCTTACCGGCGTAACCTTTACGACAGCCGTGCCTCTGAGCATATTATCGGGAAGGGTAAAGCCGCTCATTTCCGGCACATATTTGTCTATTATAAGGCCGAGAACTTTTGCCTTTTCAGAGATATCTTTCACTACTTCGGCATCGCCTCTTACTACAACGCTTTCATATTCGGCATCGGCATCGCAGGGCAAAGGAAGATCTTCTTTCATTATTCTTGTAAGCTCGCTTATTTCAAGGCATACTTTTGGGCAGCGCGCTATATTATCAAGCTTTTCACCCTGAGGCAGTCCATGGAAATAGAAGCATCCGTCATAGCGTATATAGTGTACGCAAACAGTATAGGGATAGCCATTAGCATCGATGGTGGATATTCTCATGGCCGGAACCCGTGCTATGAGGGCGTCGATGTCATTTTGTTCCATTGTAAATTCTTTCATTCTGTGCTGCATAATAGGACTCCTTTCAATTATATACTTATAAAAGCTTTAGAGTTTTGCTTATTTTTTACTGTTCTTGTTTTTCATAGCATAAAACTCATCGGGTACATCATAATAGCCGGCATTCAAATGCTTATAGAAATAGTTCTTTCCGAATACCTTCATATCCAAATCGGCTTTTCTGCGGTCTATTCTATAGCCTTCCGGCGGCTTATAGTTACTCTGCAAGGGATCCGATTTTATTCCGCTTGAACGATTTTGCTGTCTGAGTCTTACAAAAAACAAAACTAACAGAAATACTGCTATTATACATACAGTGAGTATCATGTCATCCATTGCTAGTCCACCTTTCTTTTTTCGATTCTGAATCAATTATAGTGCCTGCAAAGCAGACATGCAAGCATTTTATTCCGGCTCGCTCATTTCCTCTATAAGTTTGTTCTTAAGGTCGAGAAGCTTGTCCGACAGATCTACCGGAACGGTATGGGGATTGGCAAGTCTTCTGTGTTCGTCCCAAAGGGTATCAAGCTCGCCCTGGCAGTAGGCTCTTATGTCCATTACGGCCGGGGATTCATATACGCACTCACCGCCTATAAATACCGGTACAAGAAGTTCTCTTATAGTATATTCACCGGGATGGAGAACCATTTTTCTCCATTTTGCCATATGGTCGAAAAGCTTTATTTTCTGGTTTTCGCTGTAGACCTCGTCCTCAAGGCATATGAGGTCGGCCTTTATCTTTCCGGTGGATTTATCATAGAAGCGGAGAACCTTTTTGATTCCGGGGTTTGTAACCTTGGAAGGGTTGTTGCTCAGTTTTATTTTCGGTATAAAGCCGCCATTGCCGTCGCTTTCTGCGGCCAGCTTGTACACTCCGCCGAAGGAAGGACAGTCATCGGATGTTATGAGCTTTGTACCGACACCCCAGTTGTTTATTTTTGCGCCCTGGAGCTTGAGGCTCATTATAAGATACTCGTCCAAATCGCTGGATGCCGTAATCTTTGCATCGGTGAAGCCTGCCTCATCCAGCATTTTTCTGGCCTTCTTTGAAAGGTAGGCCAGGTCGCCGCTGTCAAGGCGGATTCCGTAGTTTTTAAGCTCTATTCCTTCGTCCTTCATTTCCTGGAAAACCTTTATGGCGTTGGGAACACCGGAACGAAGGGTGTCATATGTGTCCACAAGGAGAGTACATTGCTCAGGGAAGGTTCTGGCATAGTGCCTGAATGCTTCTACCTCCGAGGGGAAGCTCATAACCCAGCTGTGGGCATGGGTACCCAGTACGGGTACGCCGAACATTTTGCCGGTCAGCACATTGCTTGTTCCGGCACAGCCGCCTATGATTGCGGCTCTGGCACCGTAAACACCGGCATCTGGGCCTTGGGCACGGCGAAGGCCGAATTCCATGACCGCATCGCCGCTTGCCGACCATACAACTCTTGAAGCCTTTGTGGCAATAAGCGACTGATGGTTTACAATGTTGAGAACTGCGGCCTCTATTATCTGCGCCTCCATAATGGGCGCCTTTACCCTGAGCAGAGGCTCAGTGGGAAAAACAACGGTTCCTTCCGGAATCGCATAAATATCGCCTGTGAATTTAAATGTCTTGAGATAGTCAAGAAATTCATCCGAAAATGTGTTCATTGAACGGAGATAGTCAATATCATCCTCGTTAAACTTAAGATTTTTTATATAGTCGATAACCTGTTCAAGTCCTGCGGCGATGGCGAAGCCGTTTTCCGAAGGATTGACACGGTAAAATACGTCGAATACGACGGTTTTGTCGTTGCCTGCATTGAAATAACCCTGCATCATGGTCAGCTCGTAAAAGTCGGTCAGCAGCGACATATTGCCAAGATTCATTAAAAAACATCCCTTCTTCTTTATATAACCTTCATTATAC
>JAJQDF010000308.1 GCA_021202325.1 Clostridiales bacterium
TAAGTAAAGTATTTTAGAATCAGACAGCAGGATATGACAAAACTTAAATATACTTAATTAGGAGGAAGCATATATGAAAAGATTCTTTGGCAGAAAACCGGCAATGACACTTGCGGTAATTTTCGCCTGTGCAGGCTTGACCGCAGGATGCTCGAGCGCCGATGATACTGAAGAAGAAACAGATGAAATCGTTGAAGTTGAGGAAGCAGAAGATGAGGATACGGATGAAACCGAAGTTCAAGAAAACATGGTGGGAGCGGTCAGCTACATCGGTTCATCTTACATAAGTGTCGAAATTTATACAAGCGATGATGAAATAGAAAATTATGCTATTTTGGACTCAAGCACTCTTACATTGACTGAGGATGCAGCCAGCATTACAACGGATGATGATACTGAGTATTATAGAGCAGCAAAGGGATTGCTTATACCTATAGAAAGGGATGACATAGAAAAAGAAAATATGATTGCTTCTGTGACAACTGAGGATGGTGTACATCAGATGATCTTACTGGATACAGAAATAAGCGAGGAAACTGAGGCTAAGGTTGCCGAGGTTGCAGAAGTTACGAATGACAGTATTTCTCTTACGTTGTATTCATATATAGGTGAAGATGAAGAATCAGCAATTGTAATAGATATTTCCCAATATGAGGCTTCAGAAGATACAGAAGAATATATAATTCCTGATGAGGCAGAATTTTTATTAGCTGAGGATGGTTATGCTTCTGAGGGTGAAGCTTCTGAAATAGAAGTCGGCGATATAATTGTTATATATACCGATGCTAACGGTGGTACAACAATCATTGTTTATAACAGTGTTGAATAATATATCTATGACAAAACAGATAAGGCGGCTGTTAAAGCTGCCCTGTTTTATGTTATTAGATAACTTTAAATGAGGAGGCTGACTATGATATCAGTTGAACACTTAACTAAATGCTATGGGGATTTTACAGCCGTTGATGATTTGTCATTCGAGATAGGCGAAGGCCATGTTTACGGCTTTCTTGGACCAAACGGAGCAGGAAAATCAACGACAATGAATATTATGACAGGGTGTTTGTCGGCTACGGAAGGTACTGTAAAAATAGACGGCTATGATATTTTTGACGATGCGGATAAAGCCAAAAAGCTTATAGGCTATTTGCCTGAACAGCCGCCGCTTTATATGAACGAGACTCCAAAGGAGTACCTGAGATTTGTAGGAGAGGCAAAGGGACTCAGAGGAGCGGAACTGGACAAACAGATTGAAGAGGTAATAGAGCAGACCAAAATTGAGGATGTTGAAAACAAGCGTATTGCCGCACTGTCAAAAGGCTATAAGCAGAGGGTGGGAATCGCCCAGGCTCTTCTTGGTAATCCGAAGGTTATTATACTTGATGAGCCTACAGTCGGTCTAGATCCCATTCAGATAATAGAAATAAGGGATCTTATAAAGGAGCTTGGCAAAACCCATACGGTTATTTTCAGCTCTCATATACTTTCCGAGGTTCAGACCATATGCGACAGAATATTAATTATTGCCCACGGAAAGCTGATAGCATTTGATGAGCCCGATAATCTGGAAAAGAGTATGATGACTCCCAATGAAATAACATTAACAACAGATGCGGCGGCCTGTGATGCCAAGAATATATTATCGGCTGTAGAACATATTACCGAGATTAGCCTTGACAGCAAAGACGGCCAATTTACCGTACTTAAAGTAAACACGGACAGCGACGATATATATGCGGTTTCAAAGGATATATTCTTTGCATTTGCTTCCAACAATACGGCACTTCTTGAGATGTCGCTTAAGAAAGCAAACCTTGAGGATATATTTATCGAGCTTACCGAAAACAGCGCCGCTGATGCTGAAGAAGTAGAATATGAGGAGGACGAAGAATGATTGCGGTATTAAAACATGAATTGAGAACATATTTTCATTCTTTGACAGCCTATGTATTCGGCGTATTTCTGCTTGCCTTTATAGGCATAGGCGCCATGATGTACAACATACAGGCGGCTGTGAGCAATTTTGAGTATGTATTAAGCTTTGGATGTCTTGTTTTTGTAGTAATAGTACCCATACTTACGATGAGGGTTATTGCCGAGGAAAGGAAGCAGAAAACCGACCAGCTTTTGTATTCGCTGCCCATAACTTCACTTCAGGTAATTATGGGAAAATTCCTTGCACTGCTTGTGGTTTATCTCGTACCGTTATGCATTATATGCATGTATCCGCTTATATTTGCACAGTACGGCGATGTATATCTGCTTACATCCTATGGTTCAATATTGGCGTTCTTCATAATGGGAGCGGCGCTCATTGCCATCGGAGTGTTCATATCATCGCTGACAGATAACCAAGGATTTGCGGCAGGAATAGGAATAGCTGTTATACTGCTCAATTATTATAGTGTCAGTCTTTCGGAGTATGTTTCATCGACTGCCTTCGGCTCATTTGTGTCGCTTATGGTAATCATATTCCTTATAGGAGTAGTAATAAAAACATTGACAAAAAACTTCAATTTAGCCTATGCCATATGTTTCGCAATGGCAGTAATTATGTGCATAGTATATATAGTTGACACAACGGCATTTGAAGGACTTTTGCCAAGCATAATGTCAAAGCTGTCGCTCTTTGAAAGATTCTATTCGTTTGTAAACGGAGTATTTGATTTGACAGGAATTGTTTATTATATCACGGTGATTGTATTCTTTTTGTTCTTATCTGTGCAGTCACTTGAAAAGAGGAGGTACAACTGATGAAAAAATTGAATTTGTTTAATGCCTCCGACGAAAAGCAAAGCAGCAAAATAGCCTTTAAAGGCGGAGCATATTCGCTGATAGTAACTGCCATAGTACTGGCAATTGTTATTGTGGTAAATGTCCTTGCCTCAGCGCTGCCGTCTTCCGTTACAAAATTGGATATAAGCTCTTCAAAGCTGTATTCCATAACAAGCAACACCAAGGCCGTAGTTAACGCCCTGGAGGATGACGTCACTATTTACTGGATTGTGCAAAGCGGTGAAGAGGACGATGTTATAGAAAATCTTCTTAGTAAATACGACAGCCTTTCTGACCACATTGAGGTTGTGAAGAAAAATCCGGATGTCTATCCGACATTTGCCGAACAGTATACAAACGAAACTGTTCAAAACAACAGCTTGGTTGTTGAATGCGGCGACCGAAGCAGATTTATAAACTATGACGACATTTATATTTATGACTCATACTATGATTCATCCTTCGACGGCGAGGGAGCCATAACATCTGCCATAGACTATGTTGTAAATGAGGAACTGCCGAAGCTGTACGTCCTTGAAGGACACGGCGAGGCCGAACTGCCGGAGACTTTCAGTGACCAGGTCGAAAAAGAAAATATTGAGGTATATACGCTCTCTCTTCTGACTGTGGACTCTATTCCTGAGGATGCGGACTGCGTAATGATATATGCTCCATCCAGTGATATTTCCGAAGAAGAGAAGGAAATACTGAGCGACTATGTAGCCGATGGCGGAAAGCTTCTTATTATGGCAGGACTTACCGTAGACGGAGAACTTGAAAATCTGTACAGCATACTTAGTGATTACGGCGTAGAGGCCTGCGACGGCATAGTAATTGAGGGAGACAGATCCCACTATGCATTCCAGCAGCCGTATATACTGCTTCCGGATATGGAATCTGACGATATTACCAATTCGCTTATTGAGGAAAACTATCTTACCGTAGTGCCCATTGCCCAGGGACTTACAGTTACAGACGATACTAACGGTGCAGAGGTAACGGAGCTTCTTACAACATCATCCCAGTCATTCAGTAAGGCTGACGGCTATTACATTTCCACATACGAGAAGGAAGAGGACGACATCGACGGACCGTTTGCGGTAGCGGTTAAAATAGAGAACGACAATGATGGACAGATAGTCTGGATTTCATCTTCAAACTTCATTGACGATTTGTATAACTCATATTCGTCGGGAGCAAATATGGACATGACCATGAATTCACTGGCATCGCTGATTGGCGAAAGCGAAGCAATGGCGATAAGAAGCAAGTCGCTGAATTATAACTATCTAACAATAAGCGATTCTACGGCTTCTGTGCTGAAAACATTTATGATAGGAGTATTTCCGCTTGTATATTTGGGTGTAGGCATAGGCGTTGTGCTTAGAAGAAGGAGGAAGCAGAATGAAGCGAGCTAAAAGAATTTATATACTGCTGATAGTATTGGCTGTTGTCTGTGCCGCAACATTTGCAGTAATGCAGATGGAGGAATACAAGGAAAAAATAAATAACACTGACGAAATAATACTTGCAATATCAGCTGATTCGGTTACGGCACTGTCATGGGAATATGATTCCGAGTCTATATCGCTGCATAAGGATGAGGGCTGGATATATGATGATGACGAGACTTTCCCTGTTGACGATGATTTGGTAAATGAACTGCTTGAACAATTTGAGGAATTCGGCGCATCATTTATCATTGAGGAGGTAGAGGATTACAGCCAATACGGCCTTGATGATCCAGAATGCACCATTTGGATTGAAACTGAGGATGATAGCTACGAGATAATTGTGGGCGATTACAGCAACATGGATTCTCAGAGGTATGTTTCCATAGGAGACGGAAATGCCTATCTTGTAAGCACCGATCCCATGGATACCTTCGAAATAACAATAGAAGATTTAATCAAAAATGACGATACACCTTCCTTTGACAGCGTAACGGAAATAAGCTTTGAGGGAGAGGAAAACTACACGATAGTCTATGAGGAGGAAAGTGAAAATACATACTGCGAAAGCGATGTTTACTTTGCCGAAATAGGCGGAGAGAGCAAACCCCTCGATACAACAAAGGTCAATAGCTATATCAACAACATACGTTATCTGAATCTCAGCGATTATATGACATATAATGCCGATGAAGCCGACTTGAGCGAGTACGGTTTGGATGATCCGGAGCTTACAATAACTATAGATTATACCTATGAGGATGAGGACGGCGAAGAAGTATCAGATACATTTGTAATGACTGTAAGCCGAGATCCTGAGGAAATAACGGCGGCCGAAGAAAGTGATGAAGACGAGGATACGACAGTTACGGCCTATGTAAGGATAGGAGAATCACAGTTTGTTTATAAGGTTTCTTCTGCCGCATATGAAGAGCTTATGGCGGCATCCTATGACGACCTTCGCCATTCAGAGGTGCTTACAGCCGACTTTGACGGCATCTATCAGATAGATATTTTCCTTGAGGGAAGCGTATACTCGATAACTTCCGAAGGAGAAAGCGGTGACTATACCTATTATTACGAGGATGAGGAGCTTGATATGTCCGATTTGACCGATGCGATTGAAAGCCTGACGGCAAGCTCATTCACTGATGAGGAGCCCACCGAGAAAGAGGAAATAAGCTTGACGGTATATCTGGATAACGAAAACTATCCTAAGATATTGATTGAACTTTACCGCTATGACGGAAGCTATTGCCTTGCTATGGTGGATAGAGAGCCTGTATCTCTTGTAAAGAGGTCAAGTGTAGTTGACTTGATTGAGGCTGTTAATTCGATAGTTCTTTCATAAACTAAATATAGTAATACATTAATGGGAAGCCTGTTTGGACTTCCCATTGTTCTTTTCTGTTAATATCTAAGCCGTTTGATATCTTCTCTGCTGACGGCACCCATTGCGAATAGAAAAACTATGTACATAATAAGCATAAAGGCGGCTATCATCACATATACAGCCCTAGAGGGAACAAGGTAATTAAGCACGCATTTTGCCGTAAGTCCGCCTGCCGCCGCCGAAACCAGCGGCTTGAATACAAAGTTGGCGGCATTTAGTTTTGTGCCGGTAAGCTTTTTGACTTTGTATATGCTTAATGCGGTACACACGATAAGACTGGCGCACCATCCAGCTATGTAGGCATCTGTACCGTAGAGGGGCACAAGACAGCATATGAATATAATGTTTATAACCGATGATATTATATTGTTCCTGAATATGAATACGTGCTGGCCAAGGCCGTTAAGTATTCCCGACAGCACTATCTGCATATACAGCAGGGGACAGGCAGGAACAAGCTTTACAAGCAGGTCACCAAGCTCATATTTGTTATAGACCGCAACGGAAAGCTCATGGGGAAAGACTGCAAAAAGACAGGCTGTTCCTATGCCTATTATGGACGTAAACATTATTGTTAGGGATACGGTTTCCGATATTTTTCTGTTGTTTCCAATGGCAGAGGCCTCTGTTATGGTGGGCACTAAGGCGGTTGCAACGGCAACAAGGAGTGCCGACGGTAATTGTATCAACGGAATAGCCATACCGGTGAGATTACCGTAAATGCTCATGGCAGATTCGGCGCTTTCTCCGAAGGCCTGAAGCTTTTGAGGTATCAGTATGTTTTCGAAAGCTGAGAGCATAGAGGCGCTAACCCTTGCGGCCGCCAAGGGGACAGACATGGACAGCACCAATACTAAACATTTTGATGCTGACAAATCAGCTTTTTTTCTGTATTCCTGTTTGTTTTTGAATCCGTTATAGCTTATAATAGTAAAGATACAGGAGAAGGCCTCACCCAAAAGTACGCCGACAACGGCGGCCGCACAGGCGTATTCCAGACCTTTGGAAGAAAGCATTGGGGCTAGAACAAGTATGGAGGCTATTCTTACGCTTTGTTCCAATATTTGAGATGCTGCCGGTATGGACTGCTGCTGAATACCGAGGAAATATCCTCTGACGCAGGAGCCGACAGCCATAAAGGGAACTGAAAAGGCCAATATTTTAAGCGAAACTGCCGTGCGGTAGTCCTTTATAATGCTTTCCGCAATAAAATCTGCACCGAAAAACAATGCGAGGGATACGGCAAGGCTGACGCCGATACATAGAAGCACTGCACTTATGATTATCCGGCTTATGTTGGAATAATTGCCTTTTGCATTTTCTCTTGCAGTCAGCCTTGAAACGGTTGTGGAAAAGCCGGAGCTTGTAATGCTCCAGCTGAGCATATATATCGGCATAACAAGCTGATAAAGGCCGATTCCTTCCGAGCCTATGGCATCGGACATATATATTCTGTAGAAAAAGCCCATAACCCGGGTAATGAGATTGGCGGCGGTAAGTATTGCTGTACCTCTCACTATGCTTTTTTTGTACATGATGAAGAACCTCTAAAAGTTTTTCATTATTAGTCTATTTATGTTATAATATAAAAATGATAATTGATTGGGCAGAAGCAGAACAAAAAATTTGACTGAATTTATATTCCCAACAGGAGACAGTATGTTTGATTTCAGCGAAGAATTAAAAAAACTGCCGGATAAACCCGGAGTATATATAATGCATGACGACACAGACGAGATAATTTATGTCGGCAAGGCGGTAAACCTTAAAAACCGAGTCCGCCAGTATTTCCAAAACAGCAAAAATAAACATCCCAAGGTGGCGGCCATGGTTTCGCATATCGCCTACTTTGAGTATATAGTTACCGATTCGGAGATGGAGGCACTGCTTTTGGAATGCAACCTCATTAAGGAGCACCGTCCGAAATATAATGTAATGCTGAAGGACGACAAGACCTATCCTTATATAAAGGTTACTACAAACGAGCCCTTTCCGAGAATATTTATTACAAGAAACTATGTTAAGGACAAAAACAGATATTTCGGTCCAATAACCGATGCCACTGCGGCAAAGGAAACGGTTGATCTCATAAATAAGCTCTTTCCCATAAGAAAGTGCCGAAAAAGCCTTCCGAGGGATACCGGAAAGGAAAGACCGTGCCTGAACTACCACATTGGCCAGTGTCTTGCACCCTGCGACAATCTTGTAACCCAGGAGGAATACGGCAGGATAGTTGATGAGGCAGTGGCTGTCCTTGAGGGCAAATACGATTATATAATTAATTATCTGGAATGTCTTATGTATGCGGCTTCGGAAGAAATGGACTTTGAAAAGGCCGCAGTATACCGTGACAGAATAGCCGGAATCAAAAAAATAATGGAGAAGCAGAAGATAAGCAACACCGGTGTCGGCGACAGCGATGTTATTGCCTTCTCAAGGGCAATGGACGAGGCGCTTGTTCAGGTATTCTTTGTGAGGGGCTCGAAGCTTTCTGGAAGGGAGCATTTCCTTATAAATGCACCGGACTATATAGACAGAAGCGGCATAATGACGCAGTTTGTAAAGCAGTTTTACAGCGGAACGGCCTATATACCCAGAGAGCTTATACTTGAGGAGGAGCTTTTGCCGGAGGAGGAGCCTGCTATAATTGAGCTTTTAGAGAGCATGAGAGGCTCCAAGGTTACTATTACAGTTCCTAAAAAGGGCGAAAAACATAAAATGGTGGAGCTTGCCGCCAGAAATGCAGCCATAACCTTCGAGAGAATAGGCGAGAGGATAAAGAAGGAGCAGAACAGAACCATAGGAGCGCTGGAGGAAATAAAGGATGCCCTCGGCCTTGATAAAATTCCTGCAAGAATAGAATCCTACGATATTTCAAATACACAGGGCTTTGAGTCCGTAGCTTCTATGATTGTATTTGAAAACGGCAAGGCTAAAAACAGCGATTATAGGAAATTTAAGATAAAAACCGTTGTGGGTGCCAACGACTTTGCTTCCATGCAGGAGGTAATAACAAGACGGCTTTCCCATTACATCAAAGAGAAGGACGAAGCAGGCAGCTTTGCAAGACTCCCGGATATGATATTTGTGGACGGAGGAAAAACACAGATTACAGCCGCACTGAATGCCATGGACGAGGTTGGAATCCATATACCTGTCTGCGGAATGGTAAAGGACGACAGGCACAGGACGAGGGGACTTTTATATAACGATGAGGAAATAGAGCTTAAGACCAATTCCGAAGGGTTTAAACTTGTAACAAGAATACAGGATGAAGTCCACCGCTTTGCAATTGAGTACCACAAAAAGCTTAGAAGCGACAAACAGGTACATTCTGTACTTGACGATATAGAAGGAATAGGACCAAAAAGAAGAAAGGCACTGATGAGGCAATTCGGTGATATAAAATCCATAAAAAATGCCGAGGTTGAGGATTTGCTTGAGGCGGAGGGAATGACTATAAAATCCGCCGAGAGCGTATATGCCTTTTTCCATAGAGAAGAATAATGATATAGTACAAGGAGAATATGTTATGGTTTTACAGACATTAGTACCACTTGAAAAATTTGTGGATGAATTTGAGCTTGAAAATGTTACGCCGGATATTGAATATGAAGACATACAGCTGGAACAGAAGTATGTTAACAGACCGGCACTTCAGATTACAGGTTTTTTTGACCACTTTGACAGCGCAAGAATACAGATAATAGGCAGAATAGAGTACACCTATATGTATAATCAGTCTCCCGAGGTTAGGCAGGAGGTTATTGATAAGCTTTTCAGCTACAAAATACCGTGTATGGTATTTTGCCGTTCTCTTGAGCCTTTCCCTGAAATGTACGAGGCTGCAAGAAAATATTCTGTGCCGATATTTAAGACTGCAACGGGAGCGTCGGAGCTTTACAGTGAGGCCACAAAATGGCTGAATACCGAATTTGCCGAGAAAATAACAATGCATGGCGTGCTTATTGATGTTTACGGTGAAGGCCTTCTCATAATTGGTGAAAGCGGAATCGGAAAGAGCGAGGCCGCCCTGGAGCTTATAAAAAGAGGACACCGTCTTGTGGCGGATGATGCCGTCGAAATAAGAAAAATATCCCATAAGGTGCTGACGGGGACCTGCCCGGAGCTTATCCGCTATCTTATTGAGGTAAGGGGCATTGGCATACTGGATGTGCATGAACTTTACGGAGCAGGTGCGGTAAAGGCATCCCAGAACATTGATATTGTCGTAAAGCTTGTCAGCTGGGACAAGGAGGACAACTATGACCGACTTGGTCTTGAGGATGAATATATTGAAATCCTCGGCAATAAAATAGTTTGTAAGACTATTCCCCTTCGTCCGGGACGTAATGTGGCTGTCATATGTGAATCTGCGGCCATAAACCACAGACAGAAACGTCTTACCCGTCCTGAGGGCACAATAAAGCAGAGACTTAATCTCTAACAGAGGTGCTGTAAATGTATATAGACAGACTTAAAGAAATATTTGGGACTGTGCTTATAAATGAGCCCATGGCCAAGCATACAACATTTAAGACAGGAGGCCCGGCCGATGTGTTTGCCGAGGCTGACAGCTGTGAAAACATAGCTGAGGCCGTTAAGCTTCTTGAAGCGGAAATGGTGCCCTATATTGTAATAGGCAACGGCTCTAATCTGCTTGTAACCGATGAAGGCATAGAGGGAGCCGTAATAGAGATAGGTTCTTTAATGAACGAAATAACGGTGAATGGAAGCAATATATACGCCGAGGCCGGAGCAATACTGTCAGCGCTTTCAGCCGCCGCCGCAGAAAATTCCCTTACTGGACTGGAATTTGCCTCAGGCATTCCCGGAAGTGTGGGCGGAGCGGTATTTATGAACGCCGGTGCATACGACGGAGAAATAAAAAATGTAATAGTTTCTGCCGATGTAATTGATAAAGAGGGAAATATTTTTACGTTGCCGGCGGACGAATTGGAACTGTCATACAGACATTCAGCCATAGAGGAAAAGGAACTCATAGTAGTTGGCGCCGAATTTGAACTGGCCGAAGGAGATAAGACAGCCATAAAAGAAAAGATGGCCGATTTTGCCGCAAGGCGCAGGGATAAACAGCCGCTTAATTTCCCCAGTGCAGGCTCCACTTTTAAAAGGCCGGAAGGCTATTTTGCCGGAAAGCTCATAGAGGATTCAGGGCTTAAAGGAAAGACCGTAGGCGGAGCGCAGGTTTCTGAAAAACACGCCGGATTCATAATAAATACCGGTACGGCTGCAAGCAAAGATATAATTGAGCTTATAGACTACTGCATCCAAACGGTGTATAATAAATATGGAGTAAAGCTTCAGCCCGAAGTCAGAATAATCGGACGAAAATAAAAACAGAAGGGAGAGAGCACATATGAAATTTGTTATAGTAACGGGTATGTCCGGCGCCGGAAAAACTACGGTTCTCAAATTTTTGGAAGATATAGGTTTTTTCTGTGTGGACAACCTTCCGCCAGCTCTTATAACAAAGTTTTCTCAGCTTTGCTTTGAGCAGGACGGCTCAATAGACAAGGTCGCTCTCGGAATTGATATAAGAGGCGGAAAACTTTTCAGCGACCTTTTTAAAGGCCTCGAAGAACTTAAGCAGGAGGGATATGACTATGAGATACTTTATCTTGATGCGTCGGACTCCACTCTTATAAAAAGATATAAGGAAACAAGAAGGTCGCATCCACTTTCAAGGGGCGGCTCCCTGGAAACCGGAATAGGCAAGGAGAGAGCCATGCTCGCCGATGTAAGGCAGAGGGCGACATATATTATAGATACAAGCAGTATATTGACAAGGGAACTGAAAGAACAGATAAATAAGATTTTCCAGGACAACAGTACCTTTGATTCCCTTATTATAAAGGTCTGTTCCTTCGGATTTAAATACGGCATACCCATGGATTCAGACCTTGTTTTCGACGTAAGGTTCCTGCCCAACCCATACTATATAACGGAGCTTAGGGAGTTTACGGGAAACGATTCGCCGGTTTCCGACTATGTAATGAGCTTTGAGGAAAGCCGAACATTTTTGGATAAGCTTACGGATATGCTGGAATTCCTCATACCGATGTACATCAAGGAAGGAAAGAATCAGCTTGTTATAGCGATAGGTTGTACCGGAGGCAAGCACCGTTCGGTAACGCTTGCCAACGAATTATTTGAAAGGCTTAAGGCAAACCACAGTGTAATCATAAGCCATAACGACATCGAAAAGGATGCCAAGACAAAACGGTTATAAAAACAGTGCACTGACTGCAATAATTGACCGGGAATTATTAAAAATTATTATTGTATTACTAAAAATACAGGCCGGAGGGAGAAATTTTGTCATTTTCATCTAATGTAAAAAGCGAGTTGTCGCATCATTTTGGGAATGCAAGACATTGCAATATTGCCGAACTTGCCGCAATTTTGAATATGTGTGGACATATTGCAAATATTAAGGGC
>JAJQDF010000137.1 GCA_021202325.1 Clostridiales bacterium
TTGAAAAGTTTCTACTGGAACTTTTCGATTTGCCGCCGACAATCAAGATGAAATCGCAGATTTCATCTTAAAGCGCCCTGCGCTTACAGCGACTTCAGTATCTCGATCGCCTGGTCGTCAATATGCTCCCTGCTCACCGCTCTCGCTCTGGCCGCATCTCTTCTTTCAAAGGCCTTTATCAGCTCAAGATGGTGCTGGTTGGGCACAGATACGTCGGAAAGCAGTTTCAGATATGTAATTCTGTATTTGTATATCTGTATGGAAATGTTGCTTATCATCTGAACCAGCTTATCGTTCTTTGTTGCGTTGAATATAATGTCGTGGAAGTGTGTGTCAGCCTCAAGAACGGCCTCTCTGTCGCCGTTGTCAAAGTTCGTAACAAAATCGTTGTTGGCCTTTTTAAGCTCGTTTATTTCCTGTTTTGTTATGTTTTCAGCTGCAAGTCCTGCTGCCAGCTCCTCAAGGGCCTTTCTTATCTCGAGAATGTCCTTGATGTCCTTTTCGCTCATGGCTCTTACCTGGGCGCCCTTTCTGGGAATGAGGTCAACAAGGTTTTCAATCTCCAGCATACGAAGCGCCTCTCTAATGGGTGTACGGCTTACGCCAAGCTCTTCCGCCAGCTGATTTTCCAGAAGTCTTTCGCCGGGTTTGAAACGGCCGGAAAGTATTCCGTCCTTAATGGCGTTAAAGACAACGTCCCTGAGGGGAAGGTATTCGTTTTCGGTTATTTTTACTTTGTAATCAGGCATATTTTATCTCTCCTAAGCATTGAAAATTTTTGTTAAAATTACATCTCTTAAATTAAATTTGGCTTTAATATTGTTTGCGGCAACGGCGGCTTTTTTCTTGCTGTCGAAAATTCCGAATACGGTGGGGCCGCTTCCGCTCATAAGGGCACCTAGCGCACCGTTTTTTATAAGCTCGGCCTTAATCTCGCCGATCATGGGGCACATGGGGATTGATGCCGCCTCGAGGACATTGGACAGGCCGTCGGCCACTGCACGGATATCTCCGGCGTTTATGGCGTTTATGACAGCCTCCGTATCCGGATGATAGTCAATATCTATGCTGTCCAATGCCTTATAGACTGCCGGTGTGGAAAGGCTGATCATGGGCTTTGCCAAAACAATCCATGCCTGCGGACAGGGGTTCAGCCGGGTGAGAATCTCGCCTCTGCCCTCGGCCAATGCCGTGCCACGCATTAGGCAGTAAGGAACATCGCTTCCCAGCTTCAAAGCAATCTTCGCCATATCCTGACGGTTTATTTTCAGGCCGAACAATATATTCATGCCGTACAGCACCGATGCGCAGTCACTGCTTCCTCCGGCAAGGCCTGCCGCCACAGGAATGGACTTATTCAGCTCGATGAACACACCGCTTTCTATGCCGTACATTGAGCGGATAATATCGGCGGCTCTGAATGCCAAATTCCTGTTATCGGCGGGCAGCCATTCCAAATTAGATTTTAGTTTAACATAGGGCTTATCAATCTTTTTTATGTACACCCGGTCGTAAAGCTCGACGGTCTGCATAATCATTTTCAGCTCGTGATAGCCATCGTCCCTAACGCCGGTGACATCAAGGGTTAGATTGATTTTAGCTCTGGATTTCAGATTTATATAGTTCATCACATCACCTAGTGAATTTATATCAATACAATTATTATTGTACAACGATTGTATACAAAATACAATAGCCTAAACAAAAATTTTTTACATAAATTTAATTAATCTTTATTATAGGTTCATTAGTTTATTAAATACATAAGTATTAAAAAATGGCAGGAAGTTTCCCTCCTGCCAAAACATACTATTTAAATGTCACTCGTCCGTTCGTATTATAAGCTCGGGAGCCTTCATGCTTACATAGCTGTTTTTCTCCACAGAGCTTGTTATGAAAAGATTGCCCCCAAGAACCGAGTTTTCGCCAATGACGGTGTCTCCGCCAAGAACCGATGTATTGGAATATATCGTTACGTTATCCTCAACGGTGGGGTGTCTTTTTACACCTGAGAGCGACTGCCCTTTTCGGGGCGAAAGTGCGCCGAGGGTTACGCCCTGATAAATTTTGACGTTGTTACCGATGTTGGTTGTTTCGCCGATAACTATTCCGGTGCCGTGGTCTATAAAGAAATATTCGCCTATTTCCGCACCGGGGTTTATGTCGATGCCGGTTTTTCCGTGGGCGTACTCGGTCATCATTCTCGGCACAAAGAGAACCTTTCTTTTGTACAGCTCATGGGCAATCCTATACACAAATATGGCATAGAAGCCCGGGTATGACAACACAATTTCCGATTTGCTGGATGCGGCAGGATCGCCCTCGAAGTTGGCTGTAACGTCCTTCAGGAGCATTTCCTGCAGGCTCGGCAGTTCATTTATAAATTCATCGCAAATTTTGTCCAGCTCTTCCGGTTCAAAAACGTTTTTTACGCCCGTACACTTACACAGCGAGAATGCCAATTCAAGCTGAGTTTTGAGCTGATAGTAAATACTTATGAGTGTTTTCTCAATAAATTCCTCGGCGGTCATGCCCTTAAGGGAATTTACTCCGAAATATGCCGGGAAAAGTATTTTCTCGACCTCATTAAGTATTTCCACTATCTCGTTCCTATCCGGAAGCTTCATCTCTCCGCAATAAATAGGCATATCCTTTTGACAGGCATAATTACAAGCGATTCTGTCGACAGCATTTTTGAATGTAGTTTCTTTTCCTGTAACCATAGTTTAGCCTCTTTTCGTGAATAGATTTTTGTTTCCCATAATTCCTAGGGATATACTATGGTATTATATCAGCTTTATTTGTTTTGTCAATACCTAGTAAACCACTTTGTATTTGTTTAATTTCGCATACAACAACGGCACAGCCCATAAAGCCATACCGTATATAACATTATTAAAAATCAAAAAGTGAAATCTGATCCGATTCGGGTATTCCTTTCAGTACACCGTTTTCCTTGAGCATATCAATTATGGATGCGCCGGCGGATGTTCTGGATTTAAATTCCTCTATAGTCTTAAATTCGCCGCCGGAATCTCTGCCGTCCACAATGCTCTGTGCGGCGGTTACGCCAAGTCCCTGAAGGGAGTTGAACGGTGGAATGAGAAGGCCGTCCTCTGTGACCTTAAATTTCTTTGCATCGGACTTATATAGGTCTATAGGCAGGAAGTTGAAGCCTCTCTCGTAGAATTCTATTACACTTTCCAAAACCGTGGCTTTATTCTGATCCTTGGCTGTTGCATCGTTGCCCTTCTGCTCTATTTCCCTGAGGGCGGCCTTAGCCACTTCTTTACCCTTGCACATGCATGAATAGTCAAAATCCTCAGCCGCACGCACTGTGAAATATGTTGCATAATATGCCTCGGGATAATTAATTTTGAAATAGGCTATTCTGTAGGCCATCATTACGTAGGCTGCGGCGTGTGCCTTAGGGAACATGTACTTTATTTTTTGGCAGCTGTCTATATACCACTGGGGAACATCGTGTTCCTTCATGTACTCTATGTCTTCGTCGGCAAGGCCTTTGCCCTTACGAACCTTTTCCATAATTTTGAAGGCTTTTTTGTTTTCCAATCCCTTTGTTATAAGGTAGCTCATTATGCTGTCTCGTGTTGCAATGGTTTCCTTAAGGGTAATTGTTCCGTTTTCAATAAGCTCCTGGGCGTTGCCAATCCAAACGTTGGTGCCGTGGGAAAGTCCGGATATTCTCAAAAGGTCTGAAAATGTCTCGGGCTTGGTATCAATGAGCATTTTTCTAACGAATTTTGTGCCAAACTCCGGTACTCCCAATGTACCCGTCGGGCAATTTATTTGTTCTGCGGTAACTCCCAATGCCTCCGGTGAGCGGAAAAGCGACATTGTCTCCTTGTCGTCCAGCGGCACGTCCTGTGGATTGACACCGGTTATATCATAAAGCATACGAATAAACGTAGGATCATCATGGCCGAGAAGGTCAAGCTTAAGTATTCGTCCGCTTATAGAGTGATAATCGAAATGCGTTGTTATTATCGTTGAGTTCACGTCATCAGCTGGGTGCTGTATGGGGCAGAACTCGTATATATCCTTGTCCTTCGGCACTATCATAAGGCCGCCGGGGTGCTGTCCTGTGGTCCTTTTTACGCCGGTACAGCCTCTGACAAGGCGGTTCATTTCTGCGTTATGCAGTGTCAGGTTATGGTCATCAACATATCTTTTTACATATCCATAGGCTGTTTTGTCTGCCAATGTGCCTATTGTTCCGGCCTTGAATACATGTCCTTTGCCGAAAAGCACTTCAGTGTATGCATGGGCCTGCTGCTGATATTCGCCAGAGAAGTTAAGGTCGATATCAGGCTCCTTATCTCCATCGAAACCAAGAAATGTCTCAAAGGGTATGTCGTGGCCGTCCTTCTTAAGCATTGTACCGCATTTCGGGCAAACCTTGTCGGGCATATCCACACCGGAGCCCCCCTGCATGAATACCTTCTGGACTTCCTCCGACTCAAAATCAGAATACTTGCAGTTGGGGCATACATAGTGCGGCGGCAGAGAATTTACCTCAGTGATACCTGTCATATTCGCCACAAAGGATGAACCTACAGAACCTCGAGAGCCAACAAGATAGCCGTCCTCATTGGACTTCCAAACAAGCTTCTGGGCAATAATATACATAACCGAGAATCCGTTTTTGATAATGGATTTAAGCTCCTTATCCAGTCTTTCCTCAACAATTTTAGGCAAAGGATCGCCGTATATGGAATGGGCTTTGTCCATTGCTATCTGCTGAATCTGTTCCTCAGCACCTTCAATTTTAGGCGGGAATGTGCCGTCTGGTACTGGCTTTATCTGCTCTATCATGTCGGCAATGAGATTTGTATTTGTTATTACTATTTCCTTTGCCTTTTCCTCTCCCAAATAATAGAACTCTCTCAGCATTTCTTCCGTCGTTCTGAAATACAGCGGCGGCTGTCTTTCGGCATCCTCGAAGCCCTTGGCGTACATAAGTATTTTTCTGAATACGGCATCCTCCGGTTCAAGGAAATGGCAGTCGCAGGTGGCCACAACAGGCTTATTATATTCCTCGCCGAGGCTGACAATCTTTCTGTTGAAGTTTTTGATATCCTCCACGGAATTGACAACCGGCACTTTGTCCGAATCTATCATGAACATATTGTTGCCAAGGGGCTGAATTTCCAAATAGTCATAGAAATTAACCAGATTTTCGATATATTCCTTGGGCTTCATGTCAAGCAGAGCCCTGTACAGCTCCCCGGCCTCGCAGGCGCTTCCGACAATAAGTCCCTCTCTGTACTGTATAAGCTTGCTTTTCGGTATTCTCGGCTGTTTATGGAAATATTCCAAATTGGACATGGAAATAAGCTCATAGAGATTTCTCAGTCCCTTAAGATTTTTAACAAGTATTATAGTATGGTAGGACTTAAGCTTGTTGTAGTTTACAGTTCTGCTGGAATATATATTTATATCATCTATGTTATGTACGTCGTTTTCCTCGAGCATTTCCACAAGCTTAAGGAATATTTCAGCCGTAGCTTCCGCATCGTTTACGGTTCTGTGGTGTCCCTCAAGGCTTACGCCAAGCCTTTTTGCCACAATATCAAGCTTATGTTTTTTGAGATCCTTTAAAAGCGTCCTTGACAGCTCCAGTGTATCAAGTATGGTGTTATGCACACCGGTTATTCCTAGCTCATCGGCTTTTATCCTTATGAATCCGGTGTCAAATGAAGCATTATGCGCCACAAGCACCGCATCGCCGACAAACTCAAGAAATTCCGGCAGAACAACATCTATTTTTCTCTGTCCCGTAAGCATTTTATCTGTTATATTTGTAAGCTCAGTTATTTCCTGCGTCAGTTTCTCGCCGGGATCAATAAATGTGGAATATCTGTCTATTATCTTTCTATTTTTAATTTTGACTGCGCCAATCTCTATTATTTTGCATTTTTCCTTATTGAGTCCGGTTGTCTCTATATCGAATACAACATATTCATCGTCAAAGTCCTGTCCTTTGCCGTTTATAACGACCTCGCCCAGGTCGTCAATAAGATAAGCCTCAACGCCGTATATAACCTTTATATCATTGGCGGCGGCAGCATCCATGGCATCGGGAAAAGCCTGAACAACACCGTGGTCTGTCACAGCAATGGCCTTATGTCCCCATTTGGCCGCTCTCTTGATATAGTCCTTTACACTTGTAACGGCATCCATGGTGCTCATATTTGTATGAAGATGAAGCTCAACACGCTTTTCATTGCTGGTATCCATACGTATGGGCGGTCTTTCGGCCTTTGCGATATTTCTGGACATTATTATAAGCTCTTTGGCATATTTATCAAACTGCACCTCGCCCTTTACGCGCACATAGGCACCCTTAAGGGCAGATTTTATTCCGCCGTCACATTCATAGGGCTTTTTGTCGGTAAAGAACTTAACCGTTGTGGAGTCGCTTCCATCGATAATATCAAAGGACACAATATATTTGTCGCCCTTGATTTCCCTTTCCTCTAGATTGAATATCTCGCCCTCAATGATGACCTTTTCGCCTTCGGTTTTGGTATCCTTTATCTTAACTATTTCGCCTTTTATGTCGTCCTTACCGAGTATTATGCCCTTTTCGATATTGGCTTGAGCCTCTCCGGCCTTGGCTGTCTCCTTAGCCGTTTCAACGGCCGCTTTCTCGGTTATTATGGAATCAATGAGCTGTTTTTCATATGTATTATGGGCTTCGTCATATTTTTCAATTTCTTCTTCGGTTGCCTTTTTATTTTTAAATGCGATAGAAACATCAACGACAAATTCATCTTTTATGCGCTGTTCGATATACTTATCAGCGCCCTTTTTATAAAGATAAAAAGCGGCGTTGTGACCTGTCATAATTATTATTTTGTTGTTTTCCTGCTTTATCTCGCAGTCCTCAAAAATACAGCCGCAAACAGGGCTTTCCTTTGAAAGCTCCTTGGCCGCATCCTCCCATATGAAGTCAAATACAGCCCTTGGGTTTTTGTCCTCAACATTGTATTTGACATCTATTTTAACTTCATTTGCGGCATTTACCATATCAAAAACAGCCTTTTCCATTAGAGCCTTATACCTATTTGGTATAAGGCTCTCCGATGAAACCACTGCATGAAGTATCTTCGTACTCTTTGAAATTGTAAGCTTTTCAACATAAGCATCTTTAAAAGCGGCTCTGACCTTTTCATCGGCCTTTACGCCTCCGAAGACATTTAAAAACTTTTCGTGCATTTTCAATTTCTCCCGTTTATCAAAGACTGTCTATTTCCTTTAAAAGTTCCTCCACAAGCTTATCCTCCGGAACCTTTCGGATAATTTCGCCCTTCTTGAATAAAAGTCCCTCACCATGGCCTCCGGCAATACCAATGTCTGCTTCCTTGGCCTCTCCTGGGCCATTTACGGCACAGCCCATGACGGCAACCTTTATGTTTTTATCTATATTTTTAATCTTGCTTTCAACCTCATTGGCAATTTTAATAAGATCTATGCTCGTTCTTCCGCATGTCGGGCAAGATATGAACTCCACACCGAATTTTCTTAAATTCAAGTCCTTCAGTATTTCCTTTGCAGCATATATTTCCTCCACAGGATCACCGGTAAGGGAAACTCTTATAGTATCTCCAATTCCCATAGAAAGTATGGCTCCTATGCCGACCGCCGACTTTACAGTTCCGCCCCAAACCGTTCCTGCCTCGGTAATACCAACATGGAGAGGATAATCTACGGTTATTGAAAGCAGGTCATAAACCTCAATAGAAAACGGCACATTTGATGCCTTTATTGAAATTGCCGTATCATAGAAATCATATTTCTCCAAAAGTCTGACGTGACCCAAGGCGCTTTCCACAAGCCCTTGGGGCGTCACTCCTCCGTATTTTTCCACAAGTCTTTTCTCCAAAGAGCCGCTGTTTACGCCGACTCTAATGGGAATATGGTTTTTCTTCGCCATATCGGCTACCTGCTTAACTCTGTTTTCGTCCCCTATGTTTCCGGGGTTTATTCTTATTTTATCTATGCCGTTATCTATGCATTTTAGGGCAAGTCTGTAGTCGAAATGAATATCCGCCACAAGAGGAATATTTATTTTTCTTTTTATCTCTCCTACAGCTTCCGCCGCCTGCATATCCGGTACGGCAACTCTTATTATCTCACAGCCGGCCTCTTCCAGCTTTTTAATCTGATCCACTGTGGCATTTACATCCCTTGTGTCGGTATTGCACATCGACTGTATAGCTATTGGGTTATTTCCGCCAATCTTTACGCCGCCTATGTTTATTTCTCTTGTTTTTCTTCTATTGTAAGCCATATAATCACCGTATCAAATTAACTACATCGTTAAACGCAATAAATATCATAAATACAAACAAAAGCATAAATCCGGCCAAATGTATTCGGCCTTCAATTTCAGGATCTACAGCTTTCTTTCTTATTCCCTCGACAATGAGGAAGGCAAGCCTTCCGCCGTCCATTGCCGGTATGGGAAAAAGATTGAGTATGCCAAGATTGGTGCTTAGAAGCGCCGAAAGCACAACAACATTCATGACAGCATCCATAAAGCTGTATGCCAGTCCGGCCTCATAGCTGTCGCCTATGGTAGAAATTATACCGATTGGGCCTGAAATTTCATCGGACTGTACCTGCATAGTAATAAGCTTTATAAAGCCTGAAACAACGCTTTTGACAAAGTACACCATCATGCCGACATCTGCTTTTATTGTCTCAAATATACTTGATTGCTCATAGTCCCCTACGGGTTCCGAAAACAAGCCGTACCTACCGTCAAAGGTAAAACCTATAAGGTATCTTCCCTCATCCTCATTATATTGCGGCACTATAGAATAGCTGTACCTCTTGCCGTCCCTTACTACCTCAATATCAACCGCCGAGCCTGCCTCTCTGAGATTATAGGCCGGAGAAAAATCCTGATATATAAGTATTCTTTCACCGTTTACTTTGACTATTTTGTCTCCTGCTTCAAGTCCGGCTTCATAGGCCGGTGAATCTATTTCCACTGACCTTATCTCAGGCACAATAAAACCGCTTACGCCAAGCATAACAAATATAAGCACAAAGGCCAATATAAAGTTCATGGCTGGTCCTGCAAATATAACGGCTATTCTCTGACCGACTGTTTTATTTGTGAATGAACGTGAAGGATCGAAGTCTGCCGGAAGCGCTGTATCCTCATCGCCGGTATCGCCCTGCATTCGGCAGTAGCCGCCAATGGGCAGGGCTCTTAGCGAATACTCCGTCTCGCCCTTCTTAACAGAAAACAGCTGAGGCCCCATGCCGACGGAAAATTCCTGAACATAGATTCCCACCTTCTTGGCAATAATAAAGTGACCAAACTCATGCACTATAACTATAAGCGAAAAAACTATAATTGAGATAATTATCGACAATTCTTATTTCTCCTTGAAATTTATTAAGCCTCTTGAAAAATCCTTGGCCCATTTGTCGGCCTCTATGAGATCTTCAACAGAACAATCATATTTTACAGTATATGATTCCATCGTTTTTTCTATTATATAAGCTATATCCAAAAATCCTATGCTTCCGTCCAAGAAAGCCGCAACCGCCGTTTCGTTGGCGCCGTTCATAACCGCAGGCATTGTGCCTCCGCACTTTATAGCCCTATAGGCCAGTGAAAGGCATTTGAACGTATCCATATCCGGCTTTTCAAATGTCAGGCTGTTTCTTTTAGCAAAATCAATTTTCGGAAAGCTGTTCTTTATCCTCTTCGGATAAGTCAGCGCATACTGTATGGGAATCCTCATATCAGGCTCGCCAAGCTGTGCTATTACTGCTCCGTCCTCATATTCCACAGCCGAATGTACTATGCTCTGGGGATGAACCAGCACCTCTATATCCTCAACATCGACTCCAAAAAGCCATTTTGCCTCTATAACCTCAAGACCTTTGTTCATAAGTGAAGCCGAATCAATTGTTACCTTCCGCCCCATGTTCCAGTTGGGATGCTTAAGGGCATCTGAAGCTTTAACATTTTTAAGCTCATCCCTTGTTTTTCCTCTGAAAGGGCCGCCTGATGCGGTAAGAAGTATCCTTCTTATTTTGTTGCCCTCGTTGCACTGAAGGCTCTGGAATATAGCCGAATGTTCGCTGTCAACAGGATAGAGATTTACCCCATGCTCATTTACGGCATTTATAATAAGCTCGCCGGCAGAAACAAGGGTTTCCTTATTGGCAAGGGCTATATTTTTTCCGGCCTTTACTGCCTCAAAGGTCGGCACTATTCCTATATTTCCTACAACAGATGTAACGACAGTGTCGCTTTTATCATAGATGGCGGCCTCTATAAGTCCATCCATGCCGCTCAAGACCTTAACGGAGCAGTCCTTAACTCTGTCTTTAAGTATATCCGCTTTTTCCTCATCCATTACAGCGGCTATATCTGGCTTGAATTCTCTTATTTGCTTTTCAAGCAGTTCTATATTGCTGCCGGCGGTAATGGCACGGACATTTATTCCGCCTATTTCCCTAACAACATCGAGCGCCTGGGTTCCTATGGAACCTGTGGAGCCCAAAATTGATATATTCTCAGTCATTTGTTTTTCCTGCCTTTACATATCTGTAATGAGATAAAACATCGAATAATATACAACAGGTGCGGCAAAAAGTACGCTGTCAAACCTATCCAGCACACCTCCATGTCCCGGCATTATCTTTCCGAAGTCCTTAATTCCCACATAGCGCTTCATTGCAGAAGCCGCCAAATCTCCTATTTGCGAGAATATGGAGCCTACAAAGCCTGTTATGAAGCAGAGAAGCACAGTATCAACGCCGACCATCTCGTTTCGGGAATATATTATCACTCCGTAGATTACGCATACGCAGACAGCAACAACAACGCCGCCGATTGCACCCTCAACTGTCTTTTTGGGCGACAGCTCCGGTATAAGCTTATGCTTGCCGAAGGCCATTCCCGTAAAATAAGCACCGATATCGCAGCCGAAAGCACTGAAGAATATAAGCCAAACCAATACATTTCCATAAGTATACTCTCTTGTGAGGTACACATGGGAAATCAAAAAGCATACATAGAAGAAGCCGAAAAACGTAACAACTCCGTCCATAGTATTGCCGCTTTTATGGGTAAGCACAACATAAATAAGTATGGCCATCATAAACAGTGCAACAAAAATATTGAACACAGATGCCGTATATATTATCTTTTCAATAAGAGCCATATATATTACAGCCGCCGCAAAGCCTATGTAATGCACAGCCTTGATATATCCGCTGAACGCCTTATACAGCTCATGCATGCCTACCAAGGCAGCCACCGTTCCGGCAATTTTAAGCGGCAGTCCGCCGAGAATTACAAATATTAAAAGCAAAGGCAGTGCCACCAGTGCCGAAATTATTCTAGTCTTCATAAATCCACCTCGTTACCTTCCGCCGAAGCGTCTGTCTCTGGTCTGATAATAGCAAATGTCGCCGTACAAATCTTCCTCCGTATAGTCAGGCCATAATTTATTGTTAAACACAAATTCTGAATAGGCTATCTGCCAAAGAAGGAAGTTGCTTATTCTTTCCTCTCCGCTTGTTCTTATCACAAGCTCGGGATCCTGATAAAAACCGGTGTCCAAGCTTTCAGAAATCATATCCTCTGTAATGTCATCAGCCTTAAGCTCCCCGGCCTCAACCTTGGCCGCTATCTTCTTAAAGCCCCTCAGTATATCATCTCTGCCGCCGTAGTTTAAGGCTATATGGAGATTGAGTCCAGTTTTATCGGCAGAAAGACTCTCTATATTTTTAATTTTTTCCTGAATATCCTTATCAAGTCTGCTTTTCTCGCCGATTATATCTATTTTTATGTCTTCCCTGTCAGCCATGCCAATATATCTG
>JAJQDF010000186.1 GCA_021202325.1 Clostridiales bacterium
TTATTTAGCAAAAATAATGAAATTAAGGTTGACAAATAAATTTAAATTGTTCTTTCATGAATATTTTTCAAAAAAACGGCCGATTATTAGTAATTATATATAAAAAACGAGTGATCAAAGCTTGTTTTTTGCTGGTTTAGGAAAGAATTTCCTGAATTTTTGTGAACTTTTTACCTCTTGCTGATCAAAGGTTAAGGGGTGATTAAGTTGACTTTAATTCGGGTAATTCATTTTTTGTATAGGGCAGGAATTTGCCCGGAATTACAACGATTTTTACTTGTTAACGTCTACTATTTTTAAAGGGTGGCTTTATGGAAAAAAACAGAATTCACTCGGTTAGTATGGGCGAAAAGAAGAGAAAGAGTTATTCAAAAATCAAAGAGGTTCTTGAAATGCCCAATCTTATCGAGGTCCAGAAAAATTCTTACCAGTGGTTCCTTGACGAAGGACTTCAGGAGGTGTTCGAGGACATTTCTCCTATTACGGATTTCAATGGAAACCTCGTTCTTGAGTTCACAGATTTTACTCTTGACTCTACTCCCAAATATTCTATAGAAGAGTGCAGGGAAAGAGACGCTACTTATGCGGCGGCTCTCAAGGTAAGAGCAAGACTTATAAACAGAGAAACCGAGGAAATTAAGGATCAGGAAATCTTTATGGGTGATTTCCCCCTTATGACAGACACCGGAACTTTCATTATTAATGGTGCTGAGCGTGTTATCGTCAGCCAGCTTGTCAGGTCTCCCGGCATATATTATGCTTCGGAATTTGATAAAGTGGGCAAGAAACTTTTGTCATCAACTGTTATTCCCAACAGAGGCGCATGGCTTGAGTATGAAACAGACTCCAACGATGTGTTCAGCGTTCGTGTTGACCGTACAAGAAAGGTACCGGTAACCGTTCTTATAAGAGCTCTGGGAGTAGGCACAGATGCCGAAATCCTCGAGCTTTTCGGCGAGGATCCTAACATTCTCGCCCCACTAGATAAGGATGTCAGCCAGAACCATGAAGAAGCCCTTATCGAGCTTTATAAAAATCTCAGACCTGGTGAGCCTCCCACAGTGGAAAGCTCAGAGAGCCTTCTCAAGGGCATGTTCTTTGACCCCAAGAGATATGACCTTGCTAAAGTCGGACGTTATAAATTTAATAAAAAACTTGAGCTTAAGAGACGTGCAAATGGAGCAGTGCTTGCCGAGAATGTCGTAGATCCTGCAACAGGCGAGATTATAGCCGAGGCCGACACAGTGCTTAATGCTGCTGTTCTTGAAGAAATTCAGGATACAGGCATTGCCGGAATCACAATAAAGAATGAAGAGGGCAGATTAATAAAGGTTCTCTCAAACAGAGCCGTTTCAATCGATCCCTATATCGCTCAATACGGTATTACAGCTGCAGACCTTGGCGTAAAGGAAAAGGTATACTATCCTGTACTTTGCGAGATGCTTGAGAACTTCGAAAGCGTCAACCAGCTTAAGGCCGAGGTTAAGGCAAAATATCATGAGCTTGTGCCTATCCATATCACCGTTGATGATATAATGGCTTCAATTAACTATATTATGCACCTTGATTTTGGCTACGGAAATGTGGACGACATCGACCATTTGGGCAACAGACGTATCCGTTCCGTAGGCGAACTTTTACAGAACCAGTTCAGAATTGGACTTTCAAGAATGGAAAGAGTAGTCCGTGAGCGTATGACAATTCAGGATATAGAAAATGTCACACCCCAGGCACTTATAAATGTAAGACCTGTAACGGCTGCAATAAAAGAGTTTTTCGGAAGCTCACAGCTGTCGCAGTTCATGGACCAGAATAACCCCCTTACGGAGCTTACTCATAAGAGACGTCTTTCGGCTCTCGGCCCCGGTGGTCTTTCAAGAGAAAGAGCTGGATTCGAAGTTCGAGACGTACATCACTCCCATTACGGAAGAATGTGCCCCATCGAGACTCCCGAAGGTCCCAACATTGGACTTATCAACTCTTTGGCTACTTTTGCCCGCATAAATGAGTATGGATTTATCGAGGCTCCCTACAGAGTTGTTGACCAGTCGGGAGACGAGCCCAGAGTTACAGATGAGGTTATTTATGTAACAGCCGATGAAGAGGAAAACTACAACGTTGCTCAGGCCAATGAGCCTCTGGATGAGGAAGGCCACTTCATGAATAAGAAGGTTTCCGGCCGTCACCGTGAGGACATTATTGAGGTAGACAGAAAAGAAATACAGCTGATGGACGTTTCGCCCAAACAGATAGTTTCAGTTGCTACAGCCCTCATTCCTTTCCTTGAAAACGACGACGCTAACCGTGCTCTCATGGGCTCCAACATGCAGCGTCAGGCGGTGCCTCTTCTTACAACCGATTCGCCTATCGTTGGAACAGGTATGGAATATAAGGCTGCTAAGGACTCAGGTATAGCCATCGTTGCCAAAAACAGCGGTGCTGTAGAGAGACTTTCGGCTGATGAAATTGTTATAAAGACAGACAGCGGACAGCGTGACACATATCACCTTATTAAGTTCCAGAGAAGCAACCAGGGAACTTGCATGAACCAGAGACCTATCGTCAATAAGGGCGAGAGAATAGAAGCCGGCAGAATTATTGCCGACGGCGCTTCAACAAGCGACGGTGAGCTTTCACTCGGTAAGAACCCTCTTATCGGATTCATGACATGGGAAGGCTACAACTACGAGGATGCCGTTCTGTTAAGCGAAAAGCTTGTTCAGGAGGATGTATATACATCCGTTCATATAGAAGAGTTTGAAGCAGAATCAAGAGATACAAAGCTTGGACCTGAGGAAATCACAAGAGATATTCCCAATGTCGGCGAGGATGCACTTCGTGACCTTGACGAAAGAGGAATTATCAGAATCGGTGCCGAGGTTCGTTCAAACGATATACTTGTCGGCAAGGTTACTCCCAAGGGAGAAACAGAGCTTACACCGGAGGAAAGACTTCTCAGAGCTATTTTCGGTGAAAAGGCAAGAGAAGTAAGAGATACATCATTGAGAGTTCCCCATGGAGAATTCGGTATAATCGTCGATGTAAAAATATTCACAAGAGAAAACGGCGACGATGTCGGCCCCGGAGTAAATCAGCTTGTGCGTGTATATATCGCTCAGAAGCGTAAGATTTCCGTAGGCGACAAGATGGCCGGCCGTCACGGAAACAAGGGTGTTGTTTCCAGAGTACTTCCTGTAGAGGATATGCCGTTCCTTGAAAATGGACGTCCCCTCGATATAGTTCTTAACCCCCTTGGTATCCCGTCTCGTATGAATATCGGACAGGTACTTGAGACTCACCTTTCACTGGCAGCTAAGGCGCTTGGCTGGAAGATTTCCACGCCTGTATTCGACGGAGCCACCGAGATAGACATTATGGATACTCTCGAGATGGCAAATGACTATGTTAATACCGATTGGGAGGAATTTTCTGAAAAATGGAAGCCTCTCCTTCAGGGAGATATATATGACGAGCTCTATGAGAACAGAGATCACAGGTCGGAATGGAAGGGCGTTAAGCTAAGCCGTGACGGTAAAGTAGAGCTTCGTGACGGACGTACCGGAGAACCCTTCGACAACCGTGTTACTATCGGCTTCATGCACTACCTGAAGCTCCATCACCTTGTTGACGATAAGATTCATGCCCGTTCAACAGGCCCTTACTCAATAGTTACGCAGCAGCCTCTGGGCGGCAAGGCTCAGTTCGGCGGACAGCGTTTCGGAGAGATGGAGGTTTGGGCTCTGGAAGCATATGGAGCTGCATATACACTTCAGGAAATACTTACGGTTAAGTCCGACGATATCGTAGGACGTGTAAAGGCATATGAGGCCATCGTTAAGGGAGAGAACATACCTGAGCCCGGAATTCCTGAATCATTCAAGGTTCTTCTTAAAGAGCTCCAGTCCATTGCCCTTGATATTAAGGTTCTCAGAGCCGACCATACCGAGGTTGAGATTAAGGAATCCGTTGATGACGAATACGGCGAAAACATGGATATGCAGGTTGTAAACGACATCAACGAGAACACAGAGGGTTACTCCGAGGAGGATGGCAGCCTTAACGATACAATAGATATAATTTTCGGAAGCAGCAGCAACAGCGCCGCTGAGGATGATTTTGAATTTGATGATTCCGAAGACTTTGGCAGCTATGACGACGAAGAATAAGAAAGGAGAATGTTAAATGCAGCAGAATACAGAGCAGCAGGGCATAGCTTTTGATTCGATTAAAATTGGTCTGGCTTCTCCGGAAAAGATTCGTGAATGGAGTCATGGCGAGGTAAAAAAACCCGAAACAATAAACTACAGAACACTCAAACCAGAAAGAGACGGTCTTTACTGCGAAAGAATTTTCGGACCGACAAAGGACTGGGAGTGCCACTGCGGTAAATATAAAAGAATTAGATACAAAGGCGTAGTCTGCGACAGATGCGGCGTTGAGGTAACAAAGGCTAAGGTTAGACGTGAGCGTATGGGACATATCGAGCTTGCCGCTCCCGTATCCCATATTTGGTACTTCAAAGGTATCCCCAGCCGTATGGGACTTATACTTTCCATGTCTCCCAAGGCTTTGGAGAAGGTTCTTTACTTCGGCAGCTATGTTGTTCTTGACGAAGGCGATACAGAACTTCATCAAAAGGATCTTCTTTCTGAGAGAGAATACAAGGATATGCTTGAAAAATACGGCAATACATTCAGAGTAGGAATGGGTGCCGAGGCAATTAAAGAGCTTCTTTGCGCAATAGACCTTGATAAAGAGTCCGAGGAGCTTAAAAGACAGCTTGCCAACTCCACAGGACAGAAGAAAGTAAGAATAATAAAAAGACTCGACGTTGTTGAGTCATTCAGACTTTCAGGAAACAGACCTGAGTGGATGATACTTGATGCACTGCCGGTTATTCCTCCTGACCTCCGTCCCATGGTTCAGCTGGACGGCGGAAGATTTGCAACCAGCGACTTAAACGACCTTTACAGAAGGGTTATAAACAGAAATAACCGTCTTAAGAGACTTCTTGAGCTTGGTGCGCCGGACATTATCGTCAGAAACGAGAAGCGTATGCTCCAGGAGGCTGTCGATGCTCTTATCGACAACGGCCGCCGCGGCAGACCTGTAACAGGCCCCGGAAACAGACCTCTTAAATCACTTTCCGATATGCTCAAGGGCAAACAGGGACGTTTCCGTCAGAACCTTCTTGGTAAGCGTGTTGACTATTCGGGACGTTCGGTTATCGTAGTAGGACCTGAGCTTAAAATATACCAGTGCGGTCTGCCTAAGGAAATGGCAATCGAGCTGTTCAAGCCCTTCGTTATGAAGAAGCTTGTTGAAAAACAGCTTGCCCACAACGTAAAATCGGCTAAGAGAATGATAGAGAGACTCCAGACAGAGGTTTGGGACGTGCTTGAGGAGGTTATTAAGAAGCACCCTGTCATGCTTAACCGTGCCCCTACACTTCATAGACTTGGTATTCAGGCATTTGAGCCTGTACTTGTTGAAGGCCGTGCGATTAAGCTTCATCCCCTTGTATGTACAGCATACAATGCTGACTTCGACGGCGACCAGATGGCTGTCCATGTACCTCTTTCGGTTGAGGCGCAGGCAGAGTGCAGATTCCTGCTTCTTTCACCCAACAACCTTTTGAAGCCTTCCGACGGAGCGCCTGTAACAGTACCTACACAGGACATGATCCTTGGTATGTATTACCTTACACTCTGCAAGGAAGAGCTTGTTAAACAGGAAGTTGAGACAGATGCAGAAGGCAATCCTGTGCTTGACGGCGAGGGCAACCCCATAACTCATCCTGTATATAAAATTTACAGAGATGAAAAGGAGGCCATTCTTGCCTACGAAAACCATGAGGTTTCGCTCCATGAGCCCGTTAAGGTTAGAAGAACACTTGTGTTTGACAGAGTCAGCGAATCGAGAGTTGTAATAACAACTGTCGGAAGAATTATATTCAACGAGGCCATTCCTCAGAACCTTGGCTATGTTGACAGAACAAATGAGGATGAAAAGTTCAGATATGAGATAGACTTCCTTATAACAAAGAAATCTATCGGTCAGATTATTAATAAATGTATAAACAGACGCGGAGCTACAGAGACAGCCGACATGCTTGACAAGATTAAGTCACTCGGTTATAAGTACTCCACAAAGGCCGCTCTTACGGTTTCCATTTCCGATATGGAGATTCCTAAGGAAAAGAAGGAATATCTTGCAGAAGCCGAGGAAATGGTTGAGAAGATTACAAAGAAATACAAACGTGGTTTCATGACAGATGATGAGCGTCATAACAAGGTTATCGAGACATGGAATATTGCCAATGACAAGATTACAGATGCTCTTCTTAAGGGACTCGGAAAGTACAACAATATCTACATGATGGCTAACTCAGGAGCCCGTGGTTCCAACAGCCAGATTAAACAGCTTGCAGGTATGCGCGGACTTATGGCTAACCCTTCAGGCGGTATTATCGAACTGCCTATCAAGTCCAACTTCCGTGAAGGACTTTCGGTTCTGGAGTATTTCATCTCAGCCCATGGTGCTCGTAAGGGACTTACAGATACAGCACTTCGTACAGCCGACTCAGGTTATCTTACAAGACGTCTTGTTGACGTTTCCCAGGATATTATAATCCGTGAATGGGACTGCACGCCTGAAGGCAAAGAAGTTCCCGGACTTTGGGTCAGCGCATTCACAGACGGCAACGAGGTTATTGAGAGCCTTCAGGACAGACTCAGAGGCCGTTGGTCAATTAACGATATAGTAGATCCCAATACCGGAGAGGTTATCGTTAAGGCTGACACTATGATTACTCCCGACCAGGCAGAGCAGGTTGAAAAGGCCGGAATAGAGAGCGTTCTTATAAGAACCGTTCTTACATGCCGCTCTAAGATTGGTGTTTGCGCTAAGTGCTACGGTGCAAACATGGCCAGCGGACGTTCGGTCCGTATCGGTGAATCTGTAGGTATCATTGCCGCACAGTCAATCGGTGAGCCGGGCACACAGCTTACAATGCGTACATTCCATACAGGCGGTATCGCCGGAGACGACATCACACAAGGTCTTCCCCGTGTCGAGGAGCTTTTTGAGGCAAGAAAGCCTAAAGGACTTGCTATTATTTCAGAGTTTGGCGGAACTGTTTCGGTTACCGACAACAAGAAAAAGCGTGAGGTTACTATCACTAACAATGAGACCGGAGAGACAAAGGATTACCTTATCCCCTACGGTTCAAGAATAAAGGTTTATGACGGCGACGTTATCGGTGCCGGCGATGAGATTACCGAAGGTTCGGTTAACCCCCATGATATTCTTAAGATTAAAGGCTTAAGAGGCGTTCAGGACTACATGATCCAGGAGGTTCAGAGGGTTTACAGACTCCAGGGTGTTGAAATTAACGATAAGCATATCGAGGTTATCGTTCGTCAGATGCTTAAGAGAGTTAAAATTGACGAGATAGGTGATACCCAGTTCCTGCCGGGCAGCCTTGTTGACTGGCTCACATTTGAGGACACAAATGCGGCTCTCGAGGAGCAGGGACTTGAACCTGCAAAGGGACAAAGAGTGCTTCTTGGTATCACAAAGGCATCCCTTGCTACGGATTCCTTCCTTTCGGCAGCATCCTTCCAGGAGACAACAAGGGTTCTTACGGAAGCGGCTATCAAAGGAAAGATCGATCCGCTTAACGGTCTGAAGGAGAACGTTATTATCGGCAAGCCTATCCCTGCCGGAACAGGTATGGCCAGATACAGAAACATCGACATCGAGACAGGTCTTGAAAATATGGAAAAGGAAGAAGAGCCTGTATTTGACATTATCGATGGGGATGCCGACATAATCGAATAATAAATTCAAAGTCGGTTAGAATAAACTGATATACAGGCATGGAGCAGGCAGTCAAATGCAATGTTTCCATGCCTGTTTTACATGAAAAAGCTTTTTGTTAAAACATTACAATAAAATAAGTAAAACTTTGTGAAAATGCAAAAAAAATATTGACAAACCCATTGCCTTAATGGTACACTGTCAAAGTGCCTGTTTACGGGCATTTATATGTGTGTCATAAGGCACACTAACCAGAACAAAATGCAATGGCAGAAAGTATTAAATCTATAAGGAGGTGCACTACAATGCCAACATTTAACCAGTTAGTTAGAAAAGGCAGACAGACTGTTCAGAAAAAGTCTACTGCTCCGGCCCTGCAGAAAGGTCTTAACTCCCTTAAAAAGAAGTCTACAGACATTTCATGCCCTCAGCGCCGTGGTGTTTGCACAGCTGTAAAAACATCTACACCTAAGAAGCCTAACTCAGCTTTAAGAAAGATTGCCAGAGTTCGTCTTACAAACGGTATCGAGGTTACAGCTTATATCCCCGGTGAAGGCCACAACCTTCAGGAACATAGCGTTGTTCTTATCAGAGGCGGAAGGGTTAAAGACTTACCCGGTGTTCGTTACCACATTATCAGAGGTACACTTGATACAGCAGGTGTTGCCAACAGAATGCAGGCTCGTTCAAAATACGGCGCTAAGCGTTCTAAAGCCAAAAAGTAATTTTTAGAGAATAAGCCTTTTGATTTATTTTAGTAATGCCTTATATAGTCAATACAATCTGCGAATTGCGTTAAGATATTGTAAGGCATGTACGTACATTTAACAGAATGTGCGAGTACCGATGAGAGAATATTTTTATTAAGGAGGGAAGAACCGTGCCTAGAAAAGGTCATGTAGCAAAAAGAGAAGTTTTACCGGATCCTGTTTACAAAAGCACACTCGTTACAAAGCTTATCAACAGCATTATGCTTGATGGTAAGAAGGGTGTTGCTGAAAAGATCGTATACGGTGCGTTCAACAGAGTAGGAGAAAAGACTGGTAGAGATCCACTTGAGGTATTCGAGGAGGCTCTTAACAACATTATGCCTGTACTTGAGGTTAAAGCTCGTCGTGTCGGCGGCGCAACATATCAGGTACCTATGGACATCAGACCGGACAGAAGACGTACACTTGGTCTTAGATGGCTTACAACCTACAGCAGAAAACGCGGCGAAAAGACAATGGAAGAGCGTCTTGCCGGAGAAATTCTTGATGCTCTCAACAATGCAGGCGGCGCTTGCAAGAAAAAAGAAGAAACACACAAGATGGCAGAGGCCAACAAGGCTTTCTCACATTACAAATGGTAAACTTGCATGCCTGCTAAGCAGGCAAACTATGAATGAAAGCCCGATTGCTGCGTGCTATTAGCACTCCCGCAATCGTATCCGTAATTCGTACTCCGCTCATTTTTCTACAAAAAATGGCTGCATACTCATTACGGTCAGGTTCTCTAATATCCATACTATGCTATGCGAGCATAGCACTATGGCTATTGAGAACGCTTTCAACGGAATATATCGATTATTGAGGCGGCGGCATAGTTTTTCTAGGCCGCAGCCTAAAGAATGAAGGAGGAATAAACGTGGCAGACAGAGAGTTCCCGCTGGCCAGAACCAGAAATATTGGTATCATGGCACATATCGATGCAGGTAAAACAACTCTGACAGAGCGTATTTTGTTCTATACAGGCCGTAACTATAAAATCGGTGACACACACGATGGAACAGCTACCATGGACTGGATGGAGCAGGAGCAGGAGAGAGGTATTACAATTACTTCTGCCGCTACTACATGTCACTGGAAAGACAACAGAATTAATATCATAGACACACCGGGACACGTTGACTTCACAGTTGAGGTTGAGCGTTCTCTTCGTGTACTTGACGGAGCCGTATGCGTATTCTGCGCAAAGGGCGGCGTTGAACCCCAGTCAGAGACAGTATGGCGCCAGGCTGATAACTATAATGTACCTCGTATGGCTTTCGTTAACAAAATGGACATCATGGGCGCAGACTTTTACAATGTTATCGACATGATGAAGGACAGACTTGGCTGTACACCGGTTCCGCTTGAATTACCTATTGGTACAGAACAGCAGTATGTAGGTAATATCGACCTTCTTAATATGAAGGCTCTTATTTATAAAGACGATGTAGGTAAGATTATTGAGGAGCAGGAAATTCCCGCAGACCTTCTTGAGAAGGCTGAGGAATACAGAACAAATCTCGTTGAGAGTGCTGCCGAGCTTGATGAAGAGCTTATGGACAAGTACCTCAGCGGTGAGGAGCTTACAATTCCTGAAATCAAGGCTGCTATCCGTAAGGGATGTATCGCTTGTGAAGTTGTTCCCGTATTCTGCGGTTCAGCTTACAGAAACAAAGGCGTACAGGCTCTCCTTGACGGTGTTATAGACTATATGCCGGCTCCTATCGATATACCTTCAATAAAGGGTACAGATCCTGAAACAGGCGAAGAGGTAGAGAGACATTCTTCAGATTCAGAGCCTTTCTCAGCTCTTGCATTCAAGATTATGAATGACCCCTTCGTTGGAAAGCTTGCATTCTTCAGAGTTTATTCAGGAACACTGGATTCAGGTTCATATGTATATAACTCAGTAAAGGGCAAGAAGGAACGTATCGGACGTATCCTTCAGATGCACGCTAACCACAGAGAAGAGATCGACAGAGTTTACTCCGGAGATATTGCCGCTGCTGTAGGACTTAAGTCCACAACAACAGGTGACACACTCTGCGATGAGGACCATGAAGTTATTCTTGAGTCAATGGTATTCCCCGAACCCGTTATCTCAGTCGCCATCGAGCCCAAGACTAAGGTCGGCAGAGATAAGATGGGCATTGCGCTTGCTAAACTTGCCGAGGAGGATCCAACATTCAAGACATATACAAACTCAGAAACTGGAGATACAATCATTTCCGGTATGGGCGAACTTCATCTTGAGATTATCGTAGACCGTCTTCTTCGTGAGTTCAAGGTAGAAGCAAACGTAGGTAAACCTCAGGTTGCTTACAGAGAGACATTCCTTAAGGACGTTGACGTTGAAGGTAAATTCGTTCGTCAGTCAGGCGGCCGCGGCCAGTATGGTCATTGTAAGGTTAGATTCTATCCCATCGGCACAGATCCTGAACATTCATATGAATTCGTTAACAGCGTTGTCGGCGGAGCTATTCCTAAGGAATACATTCCCGCTATCGACAAAGGTATTCAGGACGCTATGCAGAGCGGTATATTAGGCGGCTACCCTGTAGTAGGTGTTAAGGCTGAAGTATACGATGGATCTTACCATGATGTAGACTCATCAGAAATGGCTTACCAGATTGCTGGTTCAATGGCATTCAAGGAAGCTATGAGAAAGGGAGATTCAGTTCTTCTTGAGCCTATCATGAAGGTTACAGTTACTGTTCCCGAGGATTACATGGGCGACGTTATTGGCGACATCAACTCAAGACGCGGACGTATCGAAGGTATGGATGCAAGAAACGGAGTAGAGATTATCCACTCTTATGTTCCCCTTGCTGAAATGTTCGGCTACTCCACAGACCTCCGTTCCAGAACACAGGGACGTGGTAACTACGTAATGGAAGTTGACCATTATGAACAGTGCCCTAAGAGCGTTCAGGAAAAGGTTCTTGAAGGAAGAAAAGGTAACTAAGAAATAAAATAATTATTGCAAATGTGCGAGCAATTTTATATAATATCTCTAGTTTGGCTTTATGCTATCAACTCTTAGAATACATATTTAAGGAGGAAATTTTCAATTGGCAAAGCAGTAATATGAAA
>JAJQDF010000060.1 GCA_021202325.1 Clostridiales bacterium
AGAAATGAGTTGACAATTATGTTACAAATTCGTAAAATCTTGACAGACAGACAGATAAGTCCGTCTTTTTGTGCTGTAATAAAGATAAAGTAGTAATACAAGGCGTGTTTCCGCTTTGGCTTAGCCATTGACGGGACACGCTTTTTCTATTTGCAGAGAAATTTGTTAAATAAGACTAAAAATGGAGGGAAAGAGGGATATGAAAGTAAAGAAAAAATTATTGAGTCTGCTCATTGCGGCGGTTATGCTTATCGGTATGCTGCCAATGGGAGCGGTAACGGTAATGGCAGATGACGGTGTTAATTACCTATACTATGATAACGGAAGTTTTGAAACTGGAACTAAATATAGCGGTGAATATACTGTAGTCAAAGACTCTTCGACAACGGTTACATGGAATGCTGGTTGGTATGTTGTCAAAGACACAGTGACAATATCAGGTCGTATTACTGTGAATGGCGCAGTTTATTTAATTTTGGCAGATGGCAGTAGCCTTACCGCCAGCAGTGGCATTACCGTTAGTGGCACTTCCAATTCGCTGACTATCTACGGACAGGAAAATAACTCTGGCAAGCTTACAGCTAATGAAAGCAACAATAGTGCCGGAATTGGTGGTACAAGTGGCACTTCTGGCAACAATATAACAATCAACGGCGGAATTATTACAGCTACTGGTAACTGGGGCGCTGGTATTGGCGGTGGTTTAGGTGCTGCCGGTAGCAATATCACTATTAACGGCGGTACGGTAACAGCTACCAGTGTTGATGGTGGTGCCGGTATAGGTGGATGTAATAGTTATGGTAGCAATATCACAATCAACGGTGGTACTGTAATTGCTAATGGTAGTGGCGGTAGTGCTGGTATTGGTGGCAGTAGGAATAGTAGTGGTAATGGTTATGCTGAAAATATTAAAATCACAGGTGGAACAGTCAAAGCAACCGGCGGCTCTGGTGGTGGAGCTGGCATAGGTGGTGGTTCGTATAGATCTGGCAAAAATATCACGATTGAAGGCGGTACGGTAGAAGCTACTGGTGGTGGTGATGGTAACAATGGCGGTGCAGGTATTGGCGGTGGCGTCTATTCTAATGCTAGTAGTTCTGTTGAGATTAGTAGTGGTTATATAACAGCTATAGGTGGTACTACAAGCACAAATGCTATAGGAAACGGCAGTAGTTCTAGCTATAGTAGTACTATTACTATCACCGGCGGATATTACGCCGATACAGAAGCAACCGTAGGTACAAGTACTGAGGGTGGCGAAGTATATGATGTTACGGTTGCTAGTGGCTATTCTGTTTGCAATAATACAGAGGATGCGAGCAAAGCTGATTATCCTTATGTTGTATTAGACTCAGCTAATACAGTTACAATAAAATGGATGGATGATGATACTGTAATAGATACACAAGTAGTTAAGACGGGCAGTACTATAACTGAACATGCTGCTTATAATAAAGCTGATGATGATACATATAGCTATACTTTCACCGGTTGGACACCAACATTTTCATCAACAGCAAGTGCAGATGCTACTTACACTGCACAATATACCGGCGGAGACAGCCACAGCGGAAACCGGCTATGAGATTAGCACGGATGATAACACTTGGTACAGTGATACTTCTATTGCTATAACTCCCGGTGGTACGCTTTATGTGCGTAGGGCGGAGACCACAGGCAGTGATCCAGTTAGTGAGAGTGAGGCAACAAAAAATACACTTGCTTCTCGTCCTAATGCGCCGACATTAACAATCGATAACGAAAACGAGAGCGTGACAATTTCAAGTGATTATTATTACAATACCAGCAGCAGTGACTACACTGATAATGGCTGGGTACAGGGCACAGAAGCGGCTGTAACAGTTGATGCTGAAGCTAGCATTTATATCTACACAGCGGCTACTGATAGCACTTTCAAGAGTGAAGTGCAGACATTGACTGCACCAAGCCGTGCTACAGAGCCCAGTGTGACAATTGACTATACTGAAGAGAAGCTGAGTACTTCAACGGATATGGAATACTACTACGGTTCGGGATGGGTTACTTGTACTGCAGATATGGATGCAACTGCCTTTGGTTGGGACGGCACATCGGCAGTTACGGTACTATTCCGTACAGCAGCCACTAACAGTAATTACGCAAGTGAAGCAATAAGTGTGGAGATTCCGGTACGGCCTTCTGTACCCGATGGCGTAGTAGGCGTGAATGAGCAGTGGTTAGATGAGGCAGACGGACAGATAACAAATGTATCAACAGAAATGGAGTATCAGGCTGACGGTGATACAGATTGGACAGCTTGCATCGGTACAACAATTGAAGATTTAGCGGTAGGGGACTATTATGTACGTTATGCGGCGACTGAAAGTGCTTTTGCAGGTAATTTGTTAAAAGTTACCATTGCAAGCGGAAAAGAACGTACATATACGCTGACAGTTACTGCTCCCGGCTTTGAGACAGCCGTTGACGGTTATGCTCAGCCGGATGCAGAAAGCATAAAAATTACAAACAGCGGAAACAGTGATGCGACTATTGAAAGTGTTAAGGTTGATTATGAAGATGATTTTACCATAGGCGGCAGTGGTGATACTGTGCCGACAGGTGGTTCTATCGATACTTGGACAATTCAGCCGGCAGAAGGGCTCTCCATTGGTACACATACTGCAACTATCACGGTGACATACAATGAAGACGCTAAAGCTGAAGCAACGGTTACATTTATTGTTGTTGCTAAGACATACACCTTGACGGTTGATTTGGACGGTGGAAGCGGCGACACAGACGGCGGAGTATATGAAGAGGGTACAGAAATTGATATAGATGCCGGTTCAAGGTCGAATTACACATTCACCGGCTGGACTTCCTCCGACGGCGGAACATTCGGCGATGCTTCCAGTGCAAGCACGACATTCATAATGCCGGCTTCCGATACGACAATTACGGCAAACTGGCAGAAGAAAAGCAGCAGTTCTTCCGGCGGTTCGTCACACTCTTTAGAGCAGGTAATAAGCTCTAGTTCTAGTGACGATTCCGACGATGATGAGGATACGGCTACAGATACCACGACAGATGCGACAGATGTTACAGATACAACAGTGGATACTACCACGACTGACACAACGGCGGACACACCGGTTATCGGCTCAGGCGATGCAGCCGGCACGGATGTTTCTGACGACGCCGTATTCATCGATGTCAGCACTTCTGATCCCTACTATGATGCCGTTATGACGGCCTACGAAAATGGCTTGATGGTCGGCATTGGCGATAGGCTTTTTGCTCCGGATATGCATTTGACAAGGGCTATGGCCGCCCAGGTTATTTGGAATATGGCTGGTACACCGGGAGCCAATGACGTTGCGCCTTTCCTCGATGTAACCAGCGACACATGGTATGCCGAGGCGGTGGCATGGTGCTACGAAAACGGCATAGTTGTGGGCTATGACGACATTACATACGGCCCGGATGACTATTTGACCGAGGAACAGTTTGAGAGAATGTTGGACATATATAAAGGCTTGAATCCGGCGGACTATACGGGTATTTCGGACAATGCGACGAGGAGTTGGGTAGCTACAAAGATCACAGAATAAACGATATAGAATTAATGTTTTCACCGAGGAATATACTTTTATAAAGATATTTTCCGGGTGATACATATTGATTATTCACACATTTAAATTTTCGAAACGCAAGGCAATAACGGCTGCTGTGCTTGTTTTGTTTGCGGCGGCGGCTCTTAAGGCAGCTTCCCCTGCGGCAAAATCGGTTTTTTCGGCAGCCGTTGCCAAAACCGAACGGCTTCTGCCGATATACTGCGTTGAAACCGACAAGCCGCAGATTGCCATAAGTTTTGATGCGGCATGGGGAGCGGACGACACGGATAAGCTGCTTGAAATACTGGATGAATACGATGTAAAGACGACATTTTTCATGTGCGGCTATTGGGTGGATAAATATCCCGACGAGGTAAAAAAGATAGCCGAGGCCGGCCATGACATCGGCAATCATTCGGCCACCCATCCCCATATGAGCCAGCTTACCAAGGAACAAATAATAGAGGAGCTGACCACCGCCGGGGATAAGGTCAAGGAGCTGACCGGCATTGAAATGGAGCTGTTCCGTGCGCCATTCGGCGAGTATACTAACGATGTTATTTCTGCGGCGGAGGAATGCGGCTACTACACGATACAGTGGGACATTGACAGCCTGGATTGGAAGGAATACGGCACGGAGGCGGAGATTGAGCAGGTGCTGAACCATAAGCATTTGGGCAACGGCTCGATAATACTTTTCCACAATGATGCGAAATATACACCTGAGGCGCTGGGAACGATAATTGAGGGGCTGCAGGATAAGGGCTATGAGATTGTGCCGGTATCGGAGCTAATAATTCGTGAAAACTACACAATAAATAATGAGGGACGGCAGATTGCTGATGCCGCCTGAAAACATGGCCGGGGAGATTCTCCGGCTTTATAATGCTGTTTTGCTATTTATTTTGTAACAATTTCTTAAGATTTGCTTAATATTTTTACATAAAGAGCCATAATCTGCTATTAGGCTTTGCATTTTTCTGTATTTTGTATTACAATTAAGTTCAGCATTATTAAATCGAAAACGATACGAAAGGGTGAATCATGTGAAAAGGATGAAAAAGCTTTTAGCTGCATTTCTCAGTGCGACTGTTATTTTTTCAGGAATGGGCACGACTGCTTTTGCCGCCACGGAAATTCCCGATTATATAAGAGTAGGACTGAGGTCAAACTATGAAGAAAAAGACTCCATTTCGATAGAATCAACAAATATAAAGCTTGTCAGAAGTGACGACGGAGTTACGAGTCCGCTTTTGAATGAAACCATGGCTGAATTTAGCTCGAGCAGCGGATTCAATGTGAGGGTTGGGCTTAGCTATCAGGTAGCAATTCCGATAAGTGTCAGTACCTTTGCCGATGCGAGTGCCGCCGCATCTCTTTACATATCCAATGGATATTCTTCTGCTGTGGCCGGCTATTACAAAAATAACTGGGCTGTATTGATATACGGCTATTCGGATTGGTCGTCTGCATCCAGTGCGGCATCATCCCTTGGTGGCACTGCGCTTTCACCGACTGATGTTACTATTTTGAATATTGACGGTTCGCCGATACTGCTTATGGCCGAGTCGGACAACTATTTTATGGGAACGGGAGACACGCCTGTCGTTGATTTGGGCGCCAGATCCTATAGAGGAATAATTGACTTTATGAATAATGGTGACGGCACAATCACCGCTGTAAATGTCATTGATGTTGAGGAATATCTCTACGGCGTTGTGCCTTCGGAGATTCCGTCAACCTACGAGTATGAGTCCATAAAGGCGCAGGCTTGTGCGGCCAGAACATATGCATTGTATAAGTGGAATTTAGATTCGGATATTGGCTATGATATATGCGACACAACCCATTGCCAGGCCTATATGGGATACGATTATGAAAGTACGATAACAACCCAGGCGGTTATCGACACCGCCGGCGAGCTTATATATTATAACGGAAGTCCGATAGAGGCGCTGTTCTTCTCGTCCAGCGGCGGCTATACCGAGGATGCAGAAAACGTATGGGGCACTAATGTGCCTTATCTCAAGGCTGTTGACGATAGTCAGGAGATAAACTGCCCGACATGGACAAGGACAATTACGCTGTCTGACCTTAACACAATAATTGCCGCCGAAGGATATTCCATAGGCTCTGCCACGGGAATGAGGATAACCATAGACAATACAACCAGCCGAGTGCAGATGGTTGAGATAATTGGCACAAGCGGAACCCAGCAGATAACCCTGGAGGAATGCCGAACTGTTTTCAGCGCCTTAGGAAGCTCTTTCAGCAGCAGGCACTATACAATAACAAACGGTACGGTTGAAAGCTCCGACGGTGAAGTCAGCTATACTGTAAATGCCAATCTAGGAACTTTTGTTTCCGAGCCCTTGGAGGACTTTGTGAAGGGCAGTGACTATGTTATCGGTGCGGACTGCGCTGTTGTATATTCCACATCATCGGGCACAAAAGCCTACGGCTATGACGGCGAGGAAATAGATTTGTCTAGAATTAGCGATTTGGAGAAATATCTTACTGTCAGCTCTTCTACAGGAACAACCGTTATCTCATCCAGCGGCTCAACTATTAACATTTCAGGTTACGGCGTAGGCCATGGTGTGGGCATGAGCCAGATGGGTGCCAACGGAATGGCACAAAACGGAGCCGACTATAAAGAAATATTGGAGCACTACTATACGGGCTGTATGGTAGAGTAATTGGAGATACATTATGAAAACAAGTGATTTTTATTATGACCTTCCCGAAGAATTGATTGCGCAGGAGCCCCTAAAGGATCGTTCGGCCTCAAGACTTCTTGTGCTTGATAAGGAAACCGGGAAAATTGAGCATAAAATATTTAAGGACATAACCCAATATTTATATAAGGGCGACTGCCTTGTCATAAACGATACAAAGGTTATGCCGGCAAGGCTCATAGGCGCAAGAAAAAATACCGGCGCCAGAGTGGAGATACTGCTTCTTGTCAGAAAGGATATGGACACATGGGAGGTGCTGACGTACCCCGGTAAAAAGGCCAAGCCAGGCGACAGGATAGTATTCGGCGATGGCAGGCTTGAAGCCGAGATTTTGGAAGTTATTGAAGGCGGAAACAGAATTGTTAAGTTTCATTATGAGGGCGTTTTTGAAAACATTCTCGACGAGCTTGGCGAAATGCCGATTCCTCCTTATATAACCCACAAGCTGGAGGACAAAAACAGGTATCAGACTGTATATGCGGAGCATGAGGGCTCCGCAGCAGCGCCCACAGCAGGACTGCATTTCACAAAGGAGCTTTTGGAGGAAATAAAAGATATGGGTGTAGAGATAGTCCATGTAACACTGCACGTTGGCCTTGGCACATTCCGCCCGGTTAAGGTGGAGGATGTCACGAACCACGAAATGCATTCGGAATACTACATTGTGGAGCAGGCCGAAGCTGATAAGATTAATAATGCCAGAAAAAACGGCGGAAGAATAATTGCAGTCGGCACAACAAGTACAAGAACCTTGGAATCTGTGGCCGATGAAGACGGCATAATCCACGCACAAAGCGGCTGGACAAAAATATTTATTTATCCCGGATATAAATTTAAGGCTATCGACTGCCTTATAACGAATTTCCACCTGCCGGAGTCAACGCTCATAATGCTTGTTGCTGCCCTTGTGGGAAAGGATACAATACTTAATACCTATAAAATCGCCGTTGAGGAGAAATATAGATTCTTTTCTTTTGGTGATTGTATGTTTGTGGGATGTCATCATAAATCTAAAGACCAAAAGTGATGTGAAAGCTCTGAAATCAAGCGGTTTCAGAGTTTTTCGGCTTATTAAATTATTTTCAATAATTTGCGCATTTTTTAGCTTTTTTAAGAAAATTGAGGTCAAATGGCCATATTTTTAACAAAAGTTTGAGCTTACCGAAGTTATAAGAAAGTACTGATTTACCTTGTTTTGTAAATAACTCGACTTACCGATTTTATAAGGGAAATAGGTTTGTAACTTTTGAAATGAAAGATTGAGGAGGTTTTAATATGGCGAAGCACAAATGTCCTGTTTGCGGACAATTTGAATTTTCAAGGAAAGATTCTTATGAAGTGTGTGAAATATGCGGCTGGGAAGATGATTCACTGCAAGAAGATAAGCCTGACTATGCAGGCGGCGCAAACCATTTGAGCCTCAATCAGTTCAGAAAAGAGTGGATTGAAAAGAATGAGGGAAACCAATCATGAAGGATGTACTGAAAGAATTGAACCAAAAGCAAATTAAGTTTATCTGCAGCGAATGTAACATCACCGAAGATATTTTGATGAATATGGATGACAAAGAGCTGTATGACTATGTTTATGATATTATGTGCGAGATAGAAATTGCTGAGTTACCTTGTGGAGAAGCACCGGAGAGTAAACGTTGTGAAATGGTATCTGATATTGTAACTTTGTTTGGAAATGCTCTTGCTGAGGAAGAAGGCTTTTACAAATGGCAAGACGAACAGTTTAAGGAGGTATATGATGGCAAAGCATAAATGTCCTGTTTGCGGGCAATATGAGTTTCCGGAAGAAGGTTCTTATGATATATGTGAGGTATGCGGCGCAGGGAAGATGATTCACTGCAAGAAGATGAGCCTGACTATGCAGGCGGTGCAAACCGTTTGAGCCTCAATCAGTTCAGAAAAGAGTGGATTGAGAAGAATGAGGGAAAGCAAATCGGAGGTAATCAAGCATGAAAACAGTTAAATGCCCTGTGTGCGGCATAAGCGAACTAACTGATGATGGTGATGTGTGTGATGTTTGCGGGTGGTTTCATGATATTATTCAAGAGAAATATCCTGACGAAGAGGATTGTGAAAACCATATGAGTCTTAATCAAGCAAAGAAAGCATGGGCTGAGGGTAGGAAAATCGAGTAAGGCAAAGCCATTGTATAAGAACTGAATATTTTTAGGAATGACTTCAATTGAAGCTCTCAAAAAACCAAATATATGGCTTTGGGAGCTTTTATTTGATATAATATTGTAGTAAACTAATATATAGATTGAGAATTTATAATACTGTATGTTTTAGAAACGGGTGTTTAAATGGATTTATTTGAATATAATATGTCCCGGCAATTCAATCAAAAGGCGCCTCTTGCCGCCAGAATGAGGCCAGAAACGCTGGAGGATTATGTTGGGCAGGAACATATAATTGGAAAGGGCAAAATGCTCTATAATGTTATAAAAGCGGATAAATTGGGCTCCATAATACTTTATGGCCCTCCGGGAACCGGCAAAACCACCCTTGCGAAGGTCATTGCTAATACAACAAAAAGAAAGTTTGAACAGCTGAATGCTACTACCTCAGGCATTAAGGATATTAAGGAGGTTGTCCAGAGGGCAAAGGAAAACGCCGGTATGTATAATATTGGAACCATATTGTTCATCGATGAGATACACCGCTTTAATAAGACTCAGCAGGATGCGCTTCTTCCCCACGTAGAAAACGGAACAGTGACACTTATAGGTGCTACGACTGAAAATCCGTATTTTGAAGTCAATAGGGCGCTTGTATCCAGGTCATATATTTTTGAACTTAAACCGCTGACATTGGAAAACATAAAGGAACTGATTGTCCGAGCATTACACGATAAGGAAAAAGGCTTCGAAAACATGGATATTGAGATAGGTGATGATGCGGTTGAATTTATCGCCGACCTGTCAAACGGCGATGCCAGACGGGCTCTTAATGCCATAGAATTGGCCGTTATGTCAGCCGAGCCCGATGAAAACGGAAAAATAATTATCGATATGGATATGGCGCAGGAGTGTATACAAAAACGGGCGCTGAACTATGATAAAGACGGAGATAATCACTACGATACTATTTCAGCTTTTATAAAAAGCATGAGGGGTTCCGATCCCGATGCCGCCATGTATTACCTTGCCAAAATGATATATGCCGGAGAAGATCCCAAATTCATAGCAAGAAGGATTGTCATTTGCGCCTCCGAGGACGTTGGAAACGCAGATCCCCATGCACTCCAGGTGGCTGTTTCTGCGGCCGAGGCCATAAACATGATAGGTATGCCGGAAGGACGGATAATATTGGCTCAGGCTGTGGCCTATGTTTCCTGCGCTCCGAAGAGTAATTCGGCAATTATGGCGATAGATAACGCCATGAATGACGTTAAAAACGTAACCATATCCGGTGTTCCTGCCCATCTCAGGGATTCCCACTACAGCGGCGCCGTAAAAATGGATCACGGTGTCGGCTATAAATATGCCCATAGCTATCCCGGACACTATGTAAAACAGCAGTATTTACCGGACGAGCTTGTGGGCAAAATATACTATGAGCCCAGTGAAAACGGCGTTGAAAAGAAAATAGGCGAGTCGCTGAAAAGACTTAGGGGAAAATGAGATACCGGCCTGTATTTCGTACATAAAGTTATAGAATGTCAATAAAATTTAATATTGACATCAAAAATTTGTGTGTTATAATTAGCAGTGTTTAAAGCGTTGATGAGAAAAGTAGATTGTAATTAGTTTTTTCAGAGAGCGGTGCCTTGGCTGGAAGTGCCGTAAAACATTACTTTTGAAAACTACCTCGGAGCTGCCCCAATCCGGCACGTTGATTACGTTATAATCTTAAATTAAGTGGTTTTTACAGCAATCAGGGTGGAACCGCGGGAGATTATTATGCTCTCGTCCCTTTATTTTTAAGGGACGAGGGCTTTATTTATGTCCACGATATAATTCGTTCCTTATGGTTTTTAATATTCGAAAGGAGAAATGAAAATGATTAAGGTTAGTTTGAAAGACGGCGTTGTTAAAGAATATAATGCCGGAATTACAGTCCTTGAGATAGCTAAGGACATCAGTGAAGGTCTTGCAAGAAATGCCTGCTGTGGTATGGTAAACGGCAAAGTTGAGGATTTGAGATTTGCTGTAAATGAAGACAGCACAGTTGAGATATGCACATTTGATACACCCGAAGGAAAGAGAGCTTTCCGTCATACTGCATCACATGTTATGGCTCAGGCTATAAAGAGACTTTATCCCGAAACAAAGCTTGCTATCGGCCCTTCAATTGATGATGGATTCTACTATGACTTCGACAGAGAAAAGGCTTTCACACAGGAAGAGCTTGACGCCATCGAAAAGGAAATGAAGAAGATTGTAAAAGAGGATATACCTCTTGAAAGATTCGAGCTTCCCAGAGAAGAGGCCATTAAGTTTATGGAAGAAAAGGGCGAGCCTTATAAAGTAGAGCTTATTCAGGACCTTCCCGAGGATGCTGTTATTTCGTTCTATAAGCAGGGCGACTTCACAGACCTCTGCGCAGGCCCTCACCTTATGAGCACAAAGCCAATAAAGGCATTCAAGCTTATGAGCGTTGCCGGTGCTTATTGGAGAGGTAATGAGAAAAATAAGATGCTTTCACGTATTTACGGAACAGCATATACAAAGGCTTCAGACCTTGATGCATATATTACAATGCTTGAGGAAGCTAAGAAACGTGACCACAGAAAACTTGGCAAGGAGCTTAAGTTATTTGCACTTCTTGATGAAGGCCCCGGATTCCCGTTCTTCCTTCCTAACGGTATGATTGTTAAGAATACTCTTATAGATTATTGGAGAGAGATTCATAAAAAAGCCGGATATGTTGAGGTTTCAACACCTATTATCCTTTCAAGACAGCTTTGGGAGACAAGCGGTCACTGGGATCATTATAAAGAAAATATGTACACAACTGTAATAGATGACCAAGACTTCGCCATTAAGCCAATGAACTGCCCCGGCGGAATGCTTGTATATAAACAGGAAATGCATTCCTACAGAGACCTGCCGCTGAGAGTCGGCGAACTTGGTATTGTTCACAGACATGAGAAATCCGGCGCTCTTCACGGACTTATGCGTGTAAGATGCTTTACACAGGACGATGCGCATATTTTCATGACAGAAGACCAGATAAGAGATGAAATAAAGGGAGTTGTAGAGCTTATCGACAGCGTTTATAAGCTCTTTGGCTTCAAATATGATGTTTAGCTTTAAACCCGTCACGAAAACAGCATGGG
>JAJQDF010000108.1 GCA_021202325.1 Clostridiales bacterium
TTGTATATCATCAAGCCGGCATCTGTCACTTGGTAAAACGCAGTTTAATACAAAAATTGAGTCAGAAAAATCTGTCAGTTCCTCCGCCCATTGGCCACCATATTTGAATCAGTTTTTCAAATTAATAAAAGCGTTCAAGTTATCCTCAAACGCTTCTGTAATATGTATATGTATTTAATTAATTTTCCTGATTATTTCTTTCCTGTTCTTCCTGTTCCTGTTTTGCCTTCTCTTGTTCTTCTCGTTCTCTTTTCTTTTGCATATCCTTCTCATATTCACCGCTTAAAATATACTCAGCTGATAATTTACGCATTGATATTCTATCCCAAAATTCTTCTTCGGTTATGTCATACTCTCCCATATTCATATGTTTGTAGTAATAATTTTTTCCATACAACCTTAAATCTTGCCCCGCTTTTTCATGGTCTACAACATATCCGGCAGGCGGCAAATATGTCCAAGGTCTTAAAAATGATCTATGCCCCATTGGAGGCCTATTAGTTTTTTGCTTGCTTGTGTTTACCGGTTTATCCTTGTCCTTATATGCCATAGATAGCGCAAATAATGTTGCAAAATCAAACCCCAAACTCATATCGTGCCCTCCCTTTTTAATTTCTTTTCATCTCCGTACATCTAAACACCATAGCTTCAATCATTCTGCTAAAGCTGCTTCGGGGATTTCAAATTCCTCAACGGCATTATAGTTATCGCAGGTCATGGAAATAATCATTTCAGATACCGTCATAGGCACATCTTCCTCAGACAAGCCTGCCGACTGTGCTATTATAGAAACCATAAGCGCTTGTGCCATTTCCGTCATGTCAAGCTCATATTTCATAACATAGCCTTCTCCGCTTATCCAAAGCCTAATCGGTATATCGCCCACAGCATTTATTATTTCGTCAAACTCCTCCTCTGTCATATCCTCCAGTGAGCCTGTAAATGACTCCATACCTGAATTGGCTATGACCTCTTTAATGCTGTCACCTGTGAACACGCCTGAAATTATTTTTGTATCAACGCCGTTTATTGTCTCTGTGCCGTCCTCAGCAAATGAACTTATATTATTGAGATATTGCTCCGCAGTTGTCTGCGCATTGTACTGAGCCATATTTTCAACGGTTGACTGCTGGCTATACCATGTGTCGTCGCCAAGATTAATATACATATTCATTGTATCTCCATCCTGAACGGCATATATACTGTAGCCTCCGGCACTTTCTCCGTCCGTCAGCACATTCATATCCATTTTCAGCCTAATGGGCTCTTCATATATTATGTCCATGTCGGCTATCATTGCCATGTCGAAAGCCTCTTCATCTATATCAGCCGACATTTCCATACCTATCGATGCCGACATACTGTCTATCCCGGCCATAGTATCATTTGCCAAAGTTATAAGCTCATCGGCGCTCATTTCGTCCAAATTGATTTCTGCGGTACTTTCCGTACTTCCGCAGCCTGATAATGCCATCACCGATATCAGAGCAGCTGCTAACCCCTTTTTAAACTTCATGTTTTATCCTCCCAGATAGTTATTTGTATGCTTCAAAACGAAAGCAACCGTGGATTTAGGCCACGGTGCTATGTTTTATTTCTCTGTAAAATCTACATCAATTGTGTTGTCGTCTTCAGGAATAATAAATATGCATGCAATATAAAGCAAAATTCCTGCGCCAAAAAATATAAGTGTTCCGACAACCCAAAGTATTCTTACAATGGCGGCATCAATTCCTATATAGTCGGCTATGCCAAGGCATACACCCGATACCTTTCTGCCGTCACGAGGTCTAACTAATTTCTTTCCGCTCATATCAAACATCTCCTTTTTTAATCAAATTCTCGGCCTTCATGCTGAAATATTCGCCTCCGCCGACAATTATATGATCCTCTAAATCAACTCCGATAACCTTCAGCGCCTCTGTGCATTTCACTGTGAATGTCAGATCTCCCGGCGACGGTCTGGCAATGCCGCTAGGATGATTATGCATAAGCATTATCTTGGCCGCCTTATTTCTGATGGCTATCTCTATGAGATCCCTCATTTCCAGAGATACAGAGCCCACTGCGCCGTTTCCGGCCTCCACACAGTTTATTACCGACAGAGAATTATCAAGACATACAACATACATCTTCTCTGTGTTCAGATTGCTCAAATACGATTTGGCATATTCTCCGGCATATCCTGTGCTTCTCAGACAAACCTTCTCATCCCATTTTTCTATATCCATTCGCCGTGAAACCTCGCCTATCAGGCTGAAAAGCGTGGCCGCACTTTCGCTTATTCCGCAAGTTTTAGAAATAGTTTCGGGATCGGAATTTACAAGCTGTGTAAGCGATTTACCGAAGGCATCCAGCATATTATGGGCGGTTTCGTTAGTATCTCGTCTGGGATAGGCATAATACAGGAGCATTTCGACAAGCTCATGCTTTTCAAAGCTAGCGCCTCCCGATTTTTGGAACCTTTCTCTCATTCTTCCTCTGTGTCCGTCATGCGTACCCATATTTTATCCTCAATTTAAGTATTCATCAACAAGCTGCAGCCATTCACCACTATAAATTAATCCAAGCAAAATATCCAGCTTCTTTAAAAGCTCAGCGGTCGTTTCTGCATCTATAAGTCCTTCCTTCAAAGCTTCAGCCGCTTCGCCGAGATCCACAATCTCAACATGTCCGTCGGGATAAATTTTGACATCGGCAAGCAAATCCGTAAATATCCACTTGTTGTCCTCAGGGAAATACTCGCTGTGTATTATATCGCAGTAATAATAGACAAGCCCGCCGTCTTCCTTCATAAATTTGCTTATTTTAAAACCCTTATTCATGAACGTACATGAAGTACCCTTGGCGAACTCCTTTTTAGGCTTAAATGTTTTCCACCTGGTAACGATAAGGTCATCGGTTACAAGCAGAATTTCATCGTCGTTAAGGGATTTTATATCCTGCGGAATATACCGCTTTCTGTACATCAATGGTTTATCCATATAAATTCCCCCTTTTCCTTTGTAGTCATATCTAAATCACTTTAATCTGTATTTTGTGAACTGCTTAATGAAGCATTAAGCGAGTTTATGCTGTTCTGGGCATTTGTAGCCTGGGACGAGCTGGGGTATTCGCTGACAACCCTTTCATAATACGAAAGCGCCGTTGCCGTTTTCCCCTGTGCTTCTGCCGTCTTTCCCAAATAATAGAGAACATCGCTCACATAGTCCTCGTCTGTTATCATCGACAGGCAATCGGTCAGTGCCGACTCCGCATCATCATAGTTTCCGGCCAGGTAGTACATCTTGCCTTCACTGAAAAGGTCCTCGGCCGCCGTTGCAAATGTTGCCGCTCTGACAGCATCATATATTTCTATGTCGTCATCGGACATATCGCTTATGTCAATGTCCTTTATAAGAAGCGCCGCCTCTTTGTACTCACCGTTTGCCATAAGGGCATATGCTTTATTGACATTGCCTATCTTTGTCTGCAATGTTAAAGAGCTCTTATATTTTTCAATTTCCTCCTTAAGAGAAGCATTTTCGCTCAGCACCTCATCATAGCTGGCACTGCCGTCGCCTCCGTTATAGGATTCATAGCTTTCAAGGGTAGTCCTAAGCTCATTTATTGTCTTGCTTCGGCTCTCAAGCATTGTAGGGAACACAAGGGCAAAGAGCACAGCCGCCGCACAAATAACACCGCCGGCAAAGGATATAAGCTGCTGTCTTCCGATTATCCCGCTGTTCGATTCCTTATATGATATTCTTTTCTTTCTTCTCGAAGCGGCGCTGTCATCACTGCTTGATGCCGCACCGGCTGCTCCGACCTTGCTTCCCGGAGTTATCTCCTGAAGGTATCTCAGCGCCGTCGGATTTTTCTTATCAAGGTAAAGCACCCTTTTTACAAAGGGCTCAGCGGCAGAATTGTTTCCCCCTGCCATGTTGCAGAGCGCCGCCAAATTATAGGCATCCACCAGCTTCGGATTATATGATATTGCCTTCTTAAGCTGAATAAGTGCCAAATCCTCGCTGTGCTGTCCCATATATTGTATCGCCAGATTGTAAAGTCTGAGCGCATCATTCATTTTTTCAAGCTCTCTGGCGTTTTTCTGCAGCTGTTCCAAATATCCCGCCGCAGTTTTATCCTGTTTATTCAGGTTGGAACTCATTACCCACTCTCTGAGTGCGTCCGCCACGAGCCCCTTTTCATAGTATACCAGACCGAGCAGATTCCTAGCTTTAGTATTAAATTTATTAACCATTACGCTTTTTTTCAGATTTTCAATTGCTCCGGTCAAATCCCTTTCATTGGCGCATTTGAGCCCGGCATTATACAGCCTGTCTGAAATAACTCTGGTTTTGTTATATAATACTATATCAGTACCGCAGTCCGGACAAACATTGCCGCTTTTAAATATGTAGCCGCAAACTGGACATTTCACGGTAATCTACTCCTTTTCCTCTTTACTTTTATTATTAGCCAAATACTGCATCAATTCAAATATGTCTCTAAAATCCGTAGAATATATAGAGTCCTCCATGTCTTCTATAAGCATGGCAGGCTCATATTTTTTCAGTTCGTCCTTATAGCTGAACAAATCAATTTCCTCCCATTACAAGCGTGCGGAGCCCTCCGATCAAATAGAGCGAGCCGGCGCAAAGCAGCACGTCTCTCTCGCCTGTCAGGCTGAGCGCAAAGTCATATGCTTCACCAATATTTTCAAAGCTGTATACCTTATCACAGAATTTTTTCACGGTTTTCTCAAAGCTCGAAACAGAAAGCGCCCTGTTGCTGGCAGGCTCTGTTATTACCACCGTATCAGCCAAAGGCACTATTTCGGATGCCATCAAATCATACTGCTTGTCCCCCAGCACTCCCATAAGAAGCATAATTCTTTTGCCGGAAAAATATTTTTTTACCGACTTTGCAAGCATGGCAATTCCGTCGGGATTGTGTGCCCCATCGAGGACAACTATCGGATTTCTGCGGCATATTTCCATTCTGCCGTTCCATTTGGCCGTTTTTATTCCGTTAAGTATACTCTCCCTCTTAAGCTCCACTCCGGCCTCTTTCAAAGCATGAGCCGCCAGCAGAACCAAAGAACAATTCTTTATCTGATATTCTCCCACAAGCGGAAGAACTATTCTTTCATACTCATATAAGTCATTTTTTACCGACATCACTGTGCCGTCAATATCCTGACTTATCACATCTATTGTTTCATCATCAGCATAATAAAGCTTGGAGCCACGCTCATCGCAAAGCCCCTTTATTACATCGTATACCCTTTTATCCTGTCTGTAAAGTACAGTGGGACATCCGGGCTTAATTATACCACCCTTCTCAAAGGCAATGCTTTCAAGGGTGTTTCCCAAAAACTCCGTGTGGTCAAAGCTTATTGAAGCAATAACGCTTAAAATTGGTTTTTTCACCACATTTGTGGCGTCAAACCTGCCTCCAAGGCCTACTTCAATAACAGCATAGTCCACATCATTATCATAAAAATAAAGAAAAGCCAATGCTGTCAGCTGTTCAAAGACAGTCGGCCTGCCGATATTTTCCTGATACATAGTATCGGCCTTCTCTTTTATGATATTCATATATTTTGCGAAATCGTCATTGGAAATTTCGGCTCCGTCTATCATATATCTTTCGTTATATCTCTCCAAATGGGGAGATGTATAAAGGGCTGTCCTATATCCTTCCGACATAAGTATGCTTGTTAACATCGAGCATACTGAGCCCTTTCCGTTTGTTCCGGCAACATGTATTACTTTAAGCTTTTCCTGAGGGTTGCCGAGTCTCTCCAGCAAGCCGCTTATTCTGGTCAGCTCCAGCTTAGAGCCTAGACCGCTGATATTGTCTATATATCTCAGTGCGCTTGCATAATCCAATTTTATTCCTCCGAACAGCGGCTGATTTTCAGCCTGAAAAAAATCTTTTTATATATAGTAACAGTTTTAAATTTTTTTATCAACAGATTTACATAAAATTTATTATGAAAGTCCCGGACTACAGCTAGACAGATGGGCAAGCTTGCTCGCACAGATGCCTGGACATTGGACGGGCTAACCGTATGGGTATCTACCATTTTTTCTTTTAAAAAATGGCACGAGGCGCTGAATGGTTCTGCATGCCGGCGGCATGCGTTAAGAACGGACCGAAGCGGAAGCGGAGAACCAGTGGACATTCGTTTAGCGCCAACCGGAGTGGCAACGTAGATCGAATACGGTCGATTGCGAGGTGCTGAACATCCGGTGGATGTTCGTTTAGCATCGACCGGAGCGGTGCTGCATACCAGTGGCATGCGTTTAGCACGGACCGGAGCGGAAGCGTAGAAGCGTAGATTCGCAGAACGTAGCAATCGACTTTCATACCCAACGATTTCTGTGTAGCACACATTTTATTAAAAAAGCGACATTTGTTCGTATTCTCCGCCCTGCGGCTTACTTCTAGGCTCTCTGCGGCTTTTAGATATGCCGTATTTCTTCATAAGCTCATCGGTCATTTTATATAGGCCGGCTTTATACTCGGAGGAAACATATCCTCTCTTATACATCCCGCAAAGTTCATTATAGCAGGACGGATATTCCTCCCTGACAAATGAAAGAAAAACATTTTTCGTCTCGCCCCTCAAATTCATAGGCTGAACAATGGCATAATCAACATCGGCATCCTTTGCATTTGAAAACAGAGATTCAAGGTTTTCCCTGCTGTCTGTTATAAATGGTATAACAGGCATTATATGCACTCCGGTGGAAGCCTTGGTTTTTGAAAAGGCCTTGAGCATTTCAAATCTTCTCTTTGAAGAAGCGCCCCTCGGTTCTATCTTTTGCCTTATGCTTTCGTCTGTACATGTTATTGTAGCGGCCACATTTACGCCGGCTGTTTCGGCAAGCTCCGCAATCAGGTCAAAATCTCTGAGTATCAAATCTGACTTTGTGGATATGGTACATGGATTTTTGTATTTAATAAGAAGCTTAAGTATTTCCGGCATAAGCTTGTAGTGTTCCTCAGCAGGTTGATAATTGTCTGTTACGCCGCCCAAATTTATAGGCTCGCCCTTCCAGCTTTTAGAGTGCAGAAGCTTTTCCAGCTTTTCCGCAATATTTGTCTTGACATAAATTTCATTAAAAAAGTTCTGCGAGTTCATATACTTATGGGTATACAGTGCAAAACAGTATTTACAGCCGTGTTCACAGCCCCGGTATATGTTGAGATCCCAAAGATATGGAAATCCGCCCTTAACCTTATTGCAGGCATTAACACATTCTATTTCTCTAAAATCATATTGCGCCATAAATACCACCTATTTCAGTATAGCACAAAAAATATCACAGGTCACCAAAAAGACAAATTTTTTGACCTAAGTCCTGCGGGAATTTTATATACAAAAAATCCCCTAAGCAGATTTTAATTTTTCTTTCTCCGCTTAGGGGAATAATCTCATATAAGTTTTATAGCTTATCTATATTTTTTTCACCAAAAATCTCTATGCCGTTTTCCGCCAAAAGTTTTGATGTAATGCCGTTTCCGTCTATGAGCTTTTTCGTAAATGTTCCGTCATAGACCGCTCCGCAGCCGCAGGACGGGCTCTTTTCCTTCAGCACAGCTTTTTTACAGCCAAACATATCAACCAAACGCAGTGTTTCCTCAGCGCCCTTTTTGTACTCCTCGGTGACATCTCTGCCTTCGCTGTTTATTACCCTTTCGCCTGATATTTCCGACGGAACTCTTGGCGTCGGCAGACCGCCCATTATTTCGGGACAGACCGGTATAATATTATATTTATACTTTAATGCTATTACATCTTCGTTGGGTTTACTCTTTCCGTCATAACGGCAGGAAACTCCCAATAGACAGGCGCTGACAATTATATTTTCCATGGCTATATCTCCAATTTATTGCCGTTCAATACGGCCAATACAAGCTTATCTCCGATATACTCCAGCTTAAGCGAGAAAAACGGCGCATCAGAGGCAAGCAGTCCCAAAAATATTCTGTCGCCCTCCCACATGGGAAGCTTAAGCATATCATTTATATTTATCCACTCAAGGTCGCCCTCATCGCAGTCGGATATTATCTCTCCCTCAAAGCCGTCAACGGTAAACAAATGCATATACTCTGTCTCCCATTCATCGGAAAGAAATGTAACTATGCCTCTGTACTTATATGAAGTAACCGTAAGGCCGGTTTCCTCCTTTATTTCACGGAAGGCACAGTCCTCCGGACTTTCTCTGTCCTCAAACTTGCCGCCTATGCCCAGCCATTTATCATGGGACTGGTCGTTTTTCTTCTTGGTTCGGTGAAGCATAAGACATTTATCGTCTTTTATGATATAGCACAATGTTGTATATCTCATACCGTAACTCCCAAATCGGCAGGGCCAAAGCCATATGGAAGTATTTCCTCAAGCGTTTTTACAAAAAAGTTATCCTCTCCCGTGGCGATTATAACCCTAAATGTTTTAGCGTCGCAGAATTCCGCCATAACCTGTCTGCATACTCCGCAGGGCGCCGCCGTAGAAAATTCTTCCGGCTTAGCATCCTTTGCGCCGCCAATAACAGCAATGGCCTCAAAATCACGCTCACCCTCGGAAACCGCCTTGAAAATAGCAGTTCTTTCGGCGCAGTTTGTGGGACCATAGGCCGCATTTTCAATATTACAGCCTCTATATACCTTTCCGTCCTTTGTAAGAAGTGCGGCTCCTACCATAAAATTTGAATATGGAGAATATGACATTTTTCTGGCCTCAATAGCTTCAAGTACAAGTTCTTTATCAGTCATAGCTATACCTCCTCAAAAAATACTCAAGGCGGCATTAAAGCCGCCCAACATCATCATGTTTATTATTATGCAAGAGAAAGCGCAACCTTCATCATATTTGTAAAGGATGTCTGTCTTTCCTCAGGTGTTGTTGCAAGTCCTCTCATGGGGCAGTCTGAAACAGTGAGTATGCAAAGAGCATTCTTTCCTGCACGGGCGGCGTTCATATAAAGAGCTCCTGACTCCATTTCAGCACAAAGCACGCCCATCTTCTTCCACTGCATGAATCCGTCGAAGTTCTCTGTATAGAACACATCGCTTGAAAGAACGTTTCCAACCATATAGTTCACGCCGAGCTTTTCAGCGGCATCTACAGCGCCTCTAAGAAGCTTGAAGCTGGCAATAGGTGCAAATGTTCCCGGAAGCTTAAACTGGTTAACATAGCTTGACTCTGTGCAGGCGCCCTGGGCAATTACAAGGTCGCCAAGGTTAAGATCGTCATGGATAGCGCCTGTTGTACCGATACGGATAATATTTTCAACATCATAGAAGTTGAAAAGTTCATATGAATAAATACCTATGGAAGGCATGCCCATGCCGCTTCCCATAACAGATACTTCTTTTCCGTTATATTTTCCTGTAAAACCAAACATATTTCTAACCGAATTGAACTGCTTAACATCTGTAAGGAAATTCTCGGCAACGAATTTTGCTCTCAAAGGATCGCCGGGCATCAAAACCGTTTTAGCGATTTCTCCATATTTTGCAGTGTTATGCGGTGTAGGTGTATTTGCAGCTGACATATTAAATTCCTCCTAATTGTTTATTATATTTTTCGCACCGCTGGTACCAATGCGGTCACAGCCGGCGTTTAAAAACTCTTCCATAGCTTCTCTTGTCCTGATTCCACCGGCAGCCTTTATTTTTACATTTTCGCCGATATGTTTTTTGAAAAGCTCAATATCTTCTATTTTTGCTCCGCCATCGCCAAAGCCCGTCGAAGTCTTTATATAATCTGCGCCGCCCTTTGTAACGCATCCGCATAGGGCGATCTTCTCATCTTCTGTCAAATAGCATGTCTCAATTATAACCTTAAGAATCTTTGTGCCGACAGCCTTTCTGACTGCGGCAATTTCCTCAGTTACCTTGTCAAAATCTCCGTTTTTAACATCTCCGATATTGACCACCATGTCTATTTCATCGGCTCCATTTTTGACTGCATCTGCGGCCTCAAAGGCTTTCACTGCAGTGGTGCAGTAACCAAGAGGAAATCCGATAACAGTACAAACATTAAGTTCCGGAAATGTTTCCTTAGCATACTTAACATACGAAGGCGGAATGCACACGGAAGCGGTTTCATACTCAAGCGCTTCTTCGCAAAGCTTCTTTATGCTTTCCCTATCGGAAACAGCCTTCAAAAGTGTATGGTCAATATGCTTTAAAATATCTTTAGTGTCCATAAAAAGCACCTCCCTTTACACTAATAATCGTACCATTTTATGAGCCTAATTGTCAACAAAAGTGCCGATTATATTAAAAATTGTTTTTATTCGCATTACAGTTTATCAGTATGACTTATTTTGAAAGTCCCTGACTGCGGCCAGACAGATAGGCAAGCTTGCTTGCATAGATGTCTGGACATTGGACGGGCTGACCGTATGAGTCACGTAGCCATTTTTTGCATAAAAATGAGCGGAGGCGCTGAATATCCGGTGGATATTCGTTTAGCGCCGACCGGAGCGGCAGCGTAGACCGAATGCGGTCGATTGCGAGGTGCTGCATGCCAGTGGCATGCGTTTAGCACGGACCGAAGCGGTGCTGCATGCCAGTGGCATGCGCTTAGCACAGACCGGAGCGGCAGCGTAGAAGCGTAGATGCGCAGAACGTAGCAATCGACTTTCATACATCATGGGGCGCCGTTTTAGCGGTGCATATTAGTTTACTTTTCGGTTCAATTATGATAAAATCATTTTGTTTAGTTTCAACAAAGAATGGAACAATAATAATTTTGAAAGGAAGAAAACAATGGATAACAAAAATCCTGTTGCAACAATCGAAATGGAAAACGGCGGTATTATAAAGGTTGAGCTCTATCCCGAATATGCTCCCAATACCGTCAACAACTTTATTTCTCTGGCAAACAAAGGCTTCTACGACGGAATCATATTCCATAGAGTAATCAAAGGCTTTATGATTCAGGGCGGCGATCCCCTCGGACAGGGTACAGGCGGCCCCGGCTACCGCATTAAAGGCGAATTTTCTCACAACGGCTTTGCCAAGAACACTCTGAAGCATGAAAGAGGCGTAATTTCAATGGCACGTTCAATGATGAACGACTCTGCAGGCTCCCAGTTCTTCATCATGCACCAGAACGCTCCCCATCTTGATGGCGAATATGCCGCTTTCGGCAAGGTTATCGAAGGAATGGATGTAGTAGATGCAATTGCTGATGTAAAGACAAATTATATGGATAAGCCTCTCGAAGAGCAGAAAATGAAAAAGGTTACAATTGAGACCTTTGGGGTTGAGTATCCGGAAGTCGCAAAAATTTAAGATGAAATCCTTGGCGGATTTCATCTTGGGCGGAGGTAACGAAAAAAGTTCCAGTAGAAACTTTTTCCGTTACATTGTATACTCATTAGGTATAGAAGTGGTCGGAAATGAATTCCGGCCACTTTTTCAGTTTTTAAAAAAATCAAAGCAGAGGTAGAATTTAAGGAGTAGACGGTTGTAGGTAACTAAAGTATATAATTAAATTTTTCTAAAAATATAAATTTATGGAAGAAGACAGTCAACGCCTGAGGAAC
>JAJQDF010000050.1:0-8617 GCA_021202325.1 Clostridiales bacterium
TTTCACAATTGAATATCATTCAACGGACTATCCTGTATTTTTATTTTCCTTTTTTGATTTTAACTCAAATTATTTTTCTTTTCCGGTGGTACAGTAGTTTTTATCTATTGTATTTGCCGGTTTTTTTATTATAGAAAGGATTAAGCTTATGAAAAACGATTTTAACAGGAAAATAGTCCTTGAAGACGGAAACGAATATTATGGCTACGGTTTCGGCTACCATACGGACAGAGTGTGCGAAATTGTTTTCAACACATCAATAGTAGGCTATCAGGAAATCGTTTCAGATCCGTCTTATACTTATCAAATGGTTGTGATGACATATCCTCTTATCGGCAACTATGGAATTACTGACGAGGACTTTGAGACAAAAATCCCCACAATAGGTGGTCTTGTTGTAAGAGAGTACAACGACCTTCCCAGTAACTTCCGCTATACAAAAACCCTCTCAGAAATACTCGAGGAAAACAAAATTCCTGGCATTTGGGGAGTTGATACAAGAAAAATAACAAGAAGCATAAGAGACCTCGGAAGCAGACGAGTATATATAACCGATATTGATACTCCCAAGGAGGAAGCCTTAAGAATTATAAAAGAGACGCCCATTCCTCACGATGCGGTACCGGTGGTTAGCTGCAAAAAAAGATGGTATTCCAGAACATCCAACCATCAGTTTAATGTTGTAGCTATAGACTGCGGCATTAAGCTCAATATTGTACGCAGCCTTAATGTGAGACGCTGCAATGTTATGGTAGTGCCTTGGAATACAACTGCCGAAGAGATTGACATGATAAAGCCCGATGGAATATTTATATCAAACGGCCCTGGAGACCCGGAGGATGTTATGCCGGTAGCGGAGCTTGTAAGAAAGCTTAAGGGCAAATATCCAATATTCGGAATCTGTCTCGGTCATCAGCTTATAAGTCTTGCCTACGGCGCAAAGACATATAAGCTTAAGTTCGGACACAGGGGAGGAAACCACCCTGTAAAGAACCTTGAAACCGGCAGAATAGAAATAACAAGCCAGAACCACAGCTATGCCGTTGACTATGATTCAATAGACGGCACAGAGCTTACACCTACACACATCAATCTTCTTGACAATACAGTCGAGGGCGTTGAGTGTAAAAAGGATAGGGTTTTCAGCGTACAATACCATCCGGAAAGTGCTCCCGGACCGCAGGACAGCTCATACCTGTTTGATAAATTTATTAAAATAATGAAGGAGAGTAAGGAAAATGCCTAAGAGAACAGATCTTAAAAAAATACTGGTTATAGGCTCCGGCCCTATTGTAATTGGACAGGCCGCAGAGTTCGACTATGCCGGAACACAGGCATGTCTTGCTCTCAAAGAGGAAGGCTATGAGGTTATTCTTGCCAACTCCAACCCGGCCACAATAATGACTGACACAACTATTGCAGATAAAACATATATGGAGCCGCTTACGCCGGAATATCTTGCTAAAATAATAAGAATAGAACGTCCCGATGCCATTGTTCCTGGAATAGGCGGACAGACAGGACTTAACTTGGCTATGGAGCTTTCAAAAAACGGCGTTCTGGATGAATGCGGAGTAGAACTTCTCGGTACAAGCAGAGAAAGTATCGAAAGAGCCGAGGATAGAGAACTTTTCAAAGAGCTTTGCATGTCCCTTGGCGAGCCTGTTCTCCAGTCTGAGATTGCTACATCAATGGAGCATGGTCTTGAGGTTGCCGAAAAGATTGGCTATCCCGTAGTTCTTCGTCCTGCATTCACTTTGGGCGGAATAGGCGGCGGATTTGCCGATAACGAGGATGAATTCAGAGCCATTATGAAAAACGCTCTCCAGCTTTCACCGGTGCATCAGGTGCTTGTTGAGAAGAGCATAAAGGGCTATAAGGAAATAGAATATGAAGTAATGCGTGATGCCAACGACACAGCCATCACCATTTGTAATATGGAGAATATCGATCCAGTAGGAATACATACAGGAGACTCCATAGTTGTGGCACCCAGCCAGACTCTTACAAATAAAGAATATCATCTGCTCAGAGACAGCGCCCTTAAAATAATAAGAGCCCTTAAAATAGAGGGTGGCTGCAACGTACAGTTTGCACTGGATCCTGAGTCATTTAAATATTATTTGATAGAGGTAAACCCCAGGGTTTCACGTTCATCTGCCCTTGCTTCCAAGGCCAGCGGATATCCTATAGCCAGGGTTTCGGCAAAAATAGCCATAGGTATGCGCCTTGATGAAATACAGATAGCAAATACACCGGCAAGTTTTGAGCCGGCACTGGACTATGTTGTTACTAAAATGCCTAGATTCCCCTTCGATAAGTTTACTTCGGCTTTAAATAAGCTGAGCACTCAGATGAAGGCCACCGGCGAAGTTATGAGCATAGGCAGAACTATAGAGGAAAGCTTGCTTAAGGCTGTTCGTTCACTGGAAATAGGTGTATGCCACCTGTACATGCCTAAGTTTGACAATATGTCAGCGGATGAGCTTTTCAAATATATTGCCATAGGTACGGATGACAGAATTTATGCCATAGCCAAGCTCTTAAGAGACGGATATGATCCTGGCATGATTTGCAACGCTACACAGATTGATATGCTTTTCCTTGAAAAGATTAAGAATATAGTTGATTATGAAAAGGTTATAGCAGAAAACAAGGGCGATATTGATATACTTTATAAAGCTAAGGAAATGGGCTTCTCAGATAAGTATATTGGCATACTTTGGGATATGTCAGATACAGATGTTTACAATATCAGAAAAGCAAATAATATATTCCCTGTATACAAGATGATTGATACCTGCGCTTCGGAGTTTGACAGCTATATACCTTATTTTTATTCAACATACGAGGAAGAAAATGAGTCAATTGTAAGCGAAAAGAAAAAGATTGTCGTACTCGGTTCAGGTCCCATACGTATCGGCCAGGGTGTAGAGTTCGACTACTCGACTGTTCATGCCGTAAAGACTATTAAAGAACACGGTTTTGAGGCTATTATTATAAACAATAACCCCGAAACCGTATCAACAGACTATACGACAAGCGATAAGCTCTATTTTGAGCCTCTGACACCGGAAGATGTTATGAACGTTATCGAGCTTGAAAATCCAGTCGGTGTAATTGCCAGCCTTGGCGGACAGACAGCCATCAACCTTGCTGAGCCCCTTATGGAAAGAGGCGTAAAAATAATCGGTACTGACAGCGAGGCCATAGAAAGAGCCGAAAACAGAGATTCCTTCGAGAAGGTTATGATTGAGCTTAACATTCCTCAGCCCAAAGGCGAGGCCGTTACAAGCCTTGAAGACGGATTCAGAGCTGCGGAGGAAATAGGATATCCTGTACTTGTTCGTCCCAGCTATGTTCTCGGCGGACGTGCCATGCAGATAGTTTCAAAGGAAGCCGACTTAAGAGAGTATCTTAAGACTGCTGTTGCTGTAAACGAGGTTCAGCCGGTACTTGTTGACAAGTATATTGTCGGCAAGGAGCTTGAGGTAGACGCTATTTGCGACGGTACGGATGTATTTATCCCCGGAATTATGGAGCTTGTAGAAAGAACCGGTATACATTCCGGCGACAGTATAAGCGTTTATCCCACATTCAGCGTATCGCAGAAGGCTAAGGATAAAATCATTGAATATACCAAAAAGCTTGGCCTTGGCATAGGCATAGTCGGACTTTACAACATACAGTTTATTGTAGACAGAAATGAAGACGTATATGTAATCGAAGTAAATCCCCGTTCATCAAGAACAGTGCCTTTCCTTTCAAAGGCTACAGGCTACTTCCTTGCAGATATTGCTACACTTGTTATTCTTGGCGTAAGTCTTAAAGAACAGGGCTTTACAAAGCTCTGTGCCTATGAGAAGGACAGCTGGTATGTAAAAGCGCCTGCATTCTCATTCTCAAAGATTAGCGGACTTGACGCATATCTTTCACCGGAGATGAAGTCAACAGGTGAGGCCATAGGTTATGACAAGAAGCTTACAAGAGCTATGTATAAGGCATTACAGGCTTCCGGAATAACACTCACTGACCATGGAACAGTGCTTGTAACGGTTGCCGACGAGGATAAAGCCGAAACATTCCCTCTTGTACAGAGATTTTACAGACTGGGCTTCAATATAGTTGCTACAGAGATGACTGCCGATTATCTGAGGGAGAGAGGAATTAAGACAAGAGTTTACGGTAAGATCTGTGAAGGCCACGACGAGATACTGCGTGACCTCAGAAGCGGAAAAATAAACTATGTTATCAATACAAGAGCCATACTTTCAGGTCTGCATTATGAGGACGGCTACATCATCAGAAGATGCGCCGTTGAAAACAACGCAACAATGTTTACTTCCCTTGATACAGTAAGAATGCTGCTTGAGGTTCTTGAAGAAATGTCAATTGGAATTTCAACAATAGACGGTAAATAATATATATAAATATAAATAATAGGCAAAAAATAAGGAGGCTGAAAAAATCAGTCTCCTTTGTCTTTACAATGAAAGTTTACTTTATGAATTTCTCTGCAAGTTTCTCAAAAGCAGGGAATGAATTAACTATTGTATCATGGGATACGCAGTAGCTCAGTCTCATATGGCCTTTGCAGCCGAATCCTGCACCGGGAACAAGAAGAAGGTTGAATTCCTTAGCTGCATTACAGAATGCCACATCGTCCTCAATTGGTGTCTGAGGGAACATATAGAAGGCGCCCACAGGCTTAACGCACTTGAAGCCAAGTTCGGTCAGCTTATTGTAGAGGTCGATTCTGTTGCGGTTGTAAATCTCAATATCAACCTTGAGATCAAGACAGTAGGGCACAACTCTCTGGAACAGTGAATTGGCATTTACAAATCCGGCAACACGGTTTGCAACGCTGAGGGCGGCAACCATCTTTTCATAGTCGGCCATTTCGGGATTGGCCGCAAGATAACCGATACGTTCGCCGGGAAGTGAAAGCGACTTTGAGAAGGAATAAGCAACAAATGTATTTTTGTAGTATTTTGTGACATAGGGTACTTCTATGTTTTCGTATACAAGCTCTCTGTAGGGTTCATCGGAAATAAGATAAATATCTGTTCCGAATTCTTTCTGTTTTTCTTCCATTACAGCGGCTATCTTTTTGATTGTTTCTTCGGAATATACAACACCGGAAGGGTTGTTGGGAGTATTCATAAGGACTCCGCGGGTTTTAGGGCTTATAAGCTTTTCAAATTCCTCAAAGTTAACTTCGAATGTTTCTGTATTTGCAGGTACAACTACAAGCTTGCAGCCATAGCTTGCAACATAATTTCTATATTCTGTAAAGAAGGGCGCAAATGTAAGAATTTCATCGCCGGGGTTAAGTATGCACTTAAATACTATGTTGAGAGCCGCAGCTGCACCGTTAGTCATTACAATACTCTGATAATCAAAGTTTGTATTGTACTTTTTGTTAAGATGAGCGGCAACCGCTTCTCTTACATCCTCGTAGCCTGAATTGGATGTATAGCCGTGGAGAAAATTAGGCTCTTCATTTTCAAGAAGCTTTATTATAGTTTCCTTAACCTCAAGAGGGGGCTCAACCGAAGGATTTCCAAGAGAATAGTCATATACATTCTCTGCTCCGTAAATAGCCGAAAGTCTTTTGCCTTCCTCAAACATAGCTCTAATTGCTGAGCTTCCGCTAACTAACTGTATCATTTGATCAGAAATCATTTGCAAACACTCCTTTATGTCTTAACTTTTCAATAATTATTAAAATTGTAATACAATTCGATAAAAAATGCAATAGTACTTGCTTTAAACGATTAAAGTGATTTGCCATACAATGGGTATTTATGATATACTTTGATAAGGGCAAAATATGGAGGAAATTGTAATGGCTAAACTCAACGACAATCAAATAAAGGCTGTCAGGCATTTTGAAGGGCCGATGCTGGTTCTTTCAGGTCCGGGAAGCGGCAAAACCACAGTCATTACGCAAAGACTTCTGTATTTGACCAAAAAACAAGGTGTTAAGCCTAACGACATATTGACCGTTACCTTTACTAAGGCAGCTGCATTGGAAATGGAGAGCCGCTATGAGAGGGCAGGCGGACAGCACGGTGTTGCGTTTTCGACCTTCCATGCGCTGTTTTTCAGAATTTTGAGGGAATATTTCAAATATGATGTCAGAATGATAATATCCGAAAGGGATAAAAGAAATTTTCTTACACACTCAATTGAATCTTACGGTATAGAAACGGATGATATAGACCAGACAATAGATACTTTTCTTCTAAATTCCGGACTTATTAAAAATGATTTGCAGAAGCCTAAGGATTTTGAACCAAGGGATATGTCTGCCGATGACTTTTGGACTCTGTTCAAATTATATGAGGCTCATAAAGAAAGAAACGAAAAAATAGACTTTGACGATATGATGTCGGGCTGTTACAACCTGCTGAAAAATGAAAAACTGGTGCTGGACAGCTGGAGAAGAAAATATAAATACATTCTTATAGATGAATTCCAGGATATAAACAGAGCTCAGTATGAGTGCGTTAAAATGCTCGCTTATCCCCATGACAATGTATTTGCGGTGGGTGACGATGATCAGAGCATATACAGCTTCAGAGGAGCAAGACCGGAATTCATGCTGGATTTTCCGAAATATTTTACCGGCTGTAAAAAGGTATACTTGGATACAAACTACCGTTCTACCGAACAAATTATTTCCCTGAGTGAACGGCTTATAGCACAGAATAAAGAAAGATACGCTAAAACAATAAAGGGAACGGGAAGAAACGGTCCGGTTCCGGCATTCATATTCAGTCAGGATGCCAAGGAAGAGGCCGACAAAATAATTAATATTATTTGTACTCTCCATGAAAAGGGTGTCCCATATAAAAATATGGCTATAATATACCGCAACAATATAGCCTCAAATCCCTTTGCAAGGAGGCTTGTAAATAAAAATATACCTTATTTTCTTAAGGACAATACATATGATGTGTATGACCATTGGATAGCAAAGGATATTTGCGCCTATGTGGATTTTATATATGATACATCCAACGATGAAGCATTTGAGAGGATAGTAAATAAACCGGCTAGAAGAATAAGTCGGGCAGTAATAGAGCAGGGAAAACGCATGGGCATGGCCACATTTTACGGAGTAATGAACTGCGACATGCTAAGTAAAAGAGGACGAGAAGAGCTGGAAAGGCTCTATGAGGATATACAGAAGGCCAGAAAGCTGAAAGGGCAGAAACAGGCCGAATTTATATATAAATTCCTCGGTTATGACAAATATCTGGATTCCTATGCCGCCTATAAAAAATGCAGCTCTGTGTTTTTGAAGCAGATAGCCTATGAGATACTGTCCATAGCGGCAGAACTGGATGACTTGAGAGATTTGAGAGGGCTGCTTGCCGAATACAAATTTAAAGTGGCCAATGCACCTGTTCCCAAAATGGGAGATGATGCCGTAACGCTTACGACAATGCATTCTGCCAAAGGACTGGAATTCGGCACAGTATTTATACCGTCCCTTGTGGAAACCATAATGCCCCATGGTTCAGCTGATTTGGACTTTGAAATAGAGGAGGAGAGAAGGCTGTTTTATGTGGCAGTGACCAGAGCAAGAGACAGGCTGATTCTTTCATCCTTTGCCGATATTGGATACAGTAAGGATGCAGAGCTTTCAAGATTTTTGGAGGATCTTGGAATAAAAAAGAAATGAAGCAATGAAAGAGGCCGCAGCTGAAAATTCAGCTGCGGCCTGTATTGATGGATTTTATTGGGTTTGCGTTTTAAAAAGCAACTATGTACTTAAAATTAAGCCTCGCCGTTTTCAACATCCTCAGCGTGCATACCTTTGATGATATATGCAAGAGTCTTGAGGTCGCCGCACATGATATCTTCTTTGCAGTACTGAAGCATATCTCCGCTAACGTCGTCGATAGGTCTAACAATACCCTGACGGTTTACCCAGATTGTTCTGTATCCAAGCTCGTTACCAGGGATAACGTCATACTTGAATCCGAATCCGGCATGCATCATTTCATCAACTGTAAGGCCAAGTTTCTTCTGTGAAAGAAGGAATCCGCCGTGATGAGGTTTGTAGCATCCAGCATCCTCAGCTGTGATGATGTCATCAACTTCGATACCAGCATTGCTAAGAGTAGCTCTGATGATGTCGTTATCTGTGTTTGTAAGCATTACGCACTTTGTGTACTTTCTGAGCTCTTTGATAGCCTCAACTGTGTCAGGGAATGCTCTCCAGTGTGACATTGAGTTAGAGAACTCTGTGCAGTCTTCGTCTGTGAAATCAAAACCAAAGTCGTTGCATGTGATAGCAAGTGTGTCTTTTAATACCTGACGGTAAGGTCTGTACTCCTTGATGTAGTCGAACTGAAGTACTTCCCATCTCTGCTGAACCTGGTAAGGTGTAGCTGATGTGATGCCTTTTTCCTGAAGGAACTTAGCGAAGAAATCCTGGATTTCGCCTTCCCAGTCTACGAGTGTGCCGTAAACGTCAAATGTAATTGCCTTGGGTACTAATCTTGCCATTGTAAAAACACTCCTTTAAAATATTAATAGTATGGTGGTAATGAAAAATTCATTAAAATTTATATAATTCAAATTTCATTGAACTTGTTTACAA
>JAJQDF010000050.1:8627-11382 GCA_021202325.1 Clostridiales bacterium
ACAATCTATATTATAATGATATTTATTAAGAAGTAAATAGCCAGTTTTAAATGTTTATCATGTCAATTTTGCATGGATAGCTCAAAAAAATGTCAATTTTGGAGGAATACTATGGATTCTGCATTCACAAAAGTTTTTGTAGAAATAGCCTCGTGCTGCAATATAACAAAGGCCGCTGAAAATTTAGGCTATTCACAGAGCGGACTTAGCCACACGCTTAATAGAGCTGAGGATGAGCTTGGTTTTAAATTGTTTTACCGGGCAAAAAGCGGTGTTACGCTGACACCGGAAGGGGAAATGCTTTTGCCCATAGCTAAGGAACTGGAAATGGGCATGGAGAAGCTGTATGAAACGATTTCTTCTATACAGGGTATTTCAAAGGGACGCATTACCATAGGCACAATACAGAGCATATCCATACATGTTCTTTCGCCGATACTAAAAGCCTTTGAAAGCGATTACCCACAGATAAAGATAGACCTCAAAGAGGGGACTCTTCAGGAAATACATGATTGGATACTTGACCATACCGTTGACCTTGGCCTCACAAGTATTCAGAAGGACGATGAATTTGAATCAATACCGCTGTATGATGATCCCATGATGGCTGTTGTTCCTATGGATTATGACTTAAACGGAAAGGACTTTATTGATGTAACTGATTTTGACAATAAGCCATTCATAATGCCTTCAATGGAGAAGGACAACGACATAGACTTGGATAGGGTTATAAAAAACAGCGGAATTAACGTAAATGTAAAGTGTACCTCCAAGGATGACACTGCTATAATGAGCATGGTGGAATATGGCCTTGGCGTCAGCATAATACCGGAATTATACACACTGAGGCATTTCCAGAATATACAGGTTGTTCCTCTTAATCCGCCTTATAAAAGAAATATAGGAATAGGGCTGTATTCATTTTCCGGTGCATCGCCTGCCACGCTGAAATTTATAGAATATGCTAAGGATATGTTTACGGATAAATATAAATTCAGCAAATAAATTAGAATATAATCATTAATAACTATAAAACACTCTTGCAGGATATTTTTCCAACAAGAGTGTTTTTAATTATTACATTCAATTTGTTTTCGGCATAAGAATCTGAACCTCATAAACGCATCTGGAGTATTCATGAATATTATCCTCATACTCATTGGCCAAAACCATCGTAGGCTTAGGTTTTCCTTCAAAGAAAAGCTTAGCAAAATACGGATTCCATTCTTCTGACAGAATTCTGGCTTTAAAGCAAAGATAATCACCTTCAGGTATTTCGAAAATATACTCAGATTCAAATCCGGGATCATGCTTTACAAACATGCCGAGATACAGACGCTTAAGTTCGCTGTTCATAAGCGCATCATAGTCCAATATATGCGAGAACTGACGTACATAAGAAAGATCCTTATATTTGGGACTGTTCTTAACTGAATGCAGCCTGACATGAAAATCCTGACTAGGCTCATCGTCATAGTACTTGACTGCAACTATATATCTTTTTTCGATATGCAGACTGTAGCAGTGGGAGTTCAATTTATCCGCATCGACATATGTAAAATAATTTTTATACCATTCTATATCGTCTATAATATCGTTTATTCGGCTTATTTCATTTTGAAATTTTTTCTTATGCTTGTCCAAAGTCTCTACCAAAAGAGGAATGTCATTGTTAACCAATATTTCGTGTATTTCCTCAAGGCTTAAGCCGAATTTTTGAAGATATTTAATTCTATCAATAAAATGCAGCTGATCTACAGAGTAGTATCTGTAGCCGGTTGTAGGATTGATATAGGCAGGACTTATCAGACCTATGTTGCTATAGTATCGCAAAGTTTGTACCGATACTCCCATTATTTTTGCTACTTTTCCGATTGGATATAGATCTTCCATAAAACACCACTTCTACTATTAATTATAACAACTGAAGATAGAATTCTCAGACGGTGAAGCATTCAACATTTTTGACTTCGGCATAAGTATTAAAATATTCAACCGAGCGCTTTAAAATTGAATCCATGTCAACATCCGGTGAGAAATTATATAATATTGTAAGAACTCTTTTTGTTTCCAACTTAATCATAGCTCTTTGTGAATCACTGGTAGGGCTTCCGAAGGGACCGTCATCATCGCAGAGAACGGGAAGGTTGGCGATATTAACCATGTCCTTGCCGATTCCTTTATAGGCTGCTTCATCCTGACCATGGCAAAGTACAATTTCGCCGTTAGTCTTGTCCAAATCATATGAGCCGACAGAAAAACCGGTTTCAAGGGAAATCAAATTGTTTACGTCAACAACCGTATTTATCTTGTAAAGTCCTTTACCCTGTTTGATTCTTCTGTAAAGAGCTTCGGAAGAAACTCTGTATCTGCCGGAATCCTTTCCAAGAGCTCTGTAAGCCAGTCTGGAGTATTTAACATTTTCAAACTCTGTAATAGAAGTTTGCTCCATTTGCTTTAAGAGAGAAGGCGTAACCTCTCCGTCGATTTTTTTCCACAATTCTTCGTTTCTTTCCTTAACATCCGCATCATAGACAATGCAGCCCAGCTGTATGTTGGGATACAGACTTTTAAGTGCAGCATCAATGGTTACCATTTTTACAATACCTCCGATAAAATATTTTTTAAAATTATATCAAAAACACCTGTTGTTATACAATAAGGTGTTTTGTTAAGCAAAACAATTATAATTCTGACAAAAAGCTAAAGTTTAGCCTTGAAATTCAGTTAAAACAATGGCATAATATTTGTAGAG